>DASRQG010000609.1:0-5287 GCA_035645995.1 Mariniphaga sp.
GCTGCATACTGATATTCCTCCGGAAGGTTCAAAGACTATTTATATTGCAGTTACTCCGGGAAAGAACATACAATTATTCTCAGGCAAGTTATTTAATCGAGCCACAGTAAAAGGTTCAAAGCTATACCGAATTTCCAATAAAATACGAAAATCGGTTTATGGCACCCCTGTATTTCTTGAAACGGGAGAAGTCATAGGAATCGCCTATGCCGACATTGTGAACTATGAAACCCAAAGCCTGGTAATTCCTTCTACCTATATAGCCCGTCTCTTGGAAGAGAAAATGAATCAACCCACGACACTCAAGGAATTAAATACAGGAACCAATGAACAAATAGCTGCACAAAACAGTAAGATAAGAGGTTTGGTACTGGAAACAGACATGGGCAATATCACAATCAGGTTATTTAATGAAACCCCTGAATATCGTGATAATTTCATTAAATTAACAAGAGAGAACTTTTACGACAGTCTGCTCTTTCACAGGGTTATCGCTAACTTCGGCATTCAAACGGGAGCAGCAGATACCCGTTATGCCGAGCCAGGCGATATGGTAGGCTGGAAGGGGCCTGGTTATACATTACCGGCACATATTGTCCCCGGCTTGTACCATAAAAGGGGAATGGTTGGCTCGCCCAGAAAACCGGTTGCTGAAAATCAACGCAAAAGGGCTGATGGCTCTCAGTTTTATATCGTCTCAGGACGCAGGTATTTTGAAAAAGAGCTTGATGAACTGGAAAAAGAAAATAATTATAAATTCACGACTGAACAAAGGCAGGTTTATCAAACAATAGGAGGTGCACCTCATCTCGACGGGAACTATACTGTTTTTGGAGAAGTAGTATCAGGAATGGATGTGGTGGATAAAATTGTTGCAGTTGAAACCAATGATGAATGGCGGCCACTTAAAGACATTCGGTTAAAGAAAGTAAGTATATTAGAATAGATCAGCCAGATCAATTCCACTCTTTAACCAGAACGTTTTTATTCCGGCATTTTTAGCTCCATGAATGTTCTTCTCCAGATCATCTATAAACAAAGTTTCTGAAGGATCTAAATTCTCCAGTCCAAGCACCTTCCTGTATGATGTTAAATCAGGCTTCCGTTCATGGATTTCGTGAGAATAATAAACTTTATCAAATAAGGTTGAGAATTCTATTCCATGTTCAGCCTTGAATTGTTTTTGCAACCTGTTAATATGAATAAAGTTGGTATTACTAAACAGGAACACTTTATATCTCTTTTTAAGTTCCTGAAGTAATTGAATTTTATATGGAGGCACATCCAATATCATAGCACTCCATGCCTCATCAATCATTTCATCTGTTAGTTCTTTATTCCCAAGAATCTGTCTGACCCTGCTTCTAAAATCATCGGGGGATACTCTTCCTACTTCTAAGTCATAAAAAACCGGATCGGCATAAGCCTGATCCCAACTAATTACTTCCTCATCCATTCCCAGATCTTTAAAGGCAGTAATAGTTGCATCAAAATCAAGATTCAGTATTACATTTCCCAAATCAAAAATTATGTTTCTGATACCTGTAAGTTCAAGCTTCTTTATTCCCACAAAACTCATTTTAAATTGCTTTTAAATTTTAAAATAATTGTCTTTAATTAATTAAGTCACATATCAATACAAGGACAAATGGCATATAATTTGCATATAATTTTTAAACAGTAAGACTGTTTATATAAAATGATCAATAATAGCCATCTATTGTTGGCTTTTTAATTCCCGGCGGCATCAAAAAATGGTGCCGCCTTCTTTTATATCTTTCATATTTTCCCAACCAACTAACTAATTATTTGCAATTAAGTTTATTCTTCCATTTCTCAAAAACTCTTTTTGCTTTATCAACTTTTAACAATTTACCGTGACCCGGAATAATTTCTTCTATGCCCAGATCAAATAATTTTCTCCAGGATTCCAAGAGGATTGTCGGTTTTTCAGCAAAATGAGGGAACACAACACCATATGCCATATTCATAAAACAATCACCTGCGATAACCTTATTCCCTAACAATACAGATTGGGATCCTATAGAATGGCCCGGAGTATGAATAACTTTTCCACTAAAGCCATATGGAGTCAAATCATACTCTCCTTTATTAACTAAATCTGCATTAAATGGTTCAGGTGAGGCAAACCAGGGAACAAAAAGTTTTCCAAGCATTGAAATCAGTTTCATGAAAATTCGTTGTCCATTTGGTATTGGCATAAATCCTTTTTTTAAATACTCATATTCCATCTCATGAACCAATACGGGTGCTCCGGTTAATCTTTTAAGTTCTTTCAAATTTCCTGTATGGTCATAGTGGGTATGGGTAAGAATAATCAGGCAGATATCTTGAGGATCTAGTTTATAATTTTCAAACATTCGTAATATTTTCTTAAGATTCCCTTTTACACCAGTATCGACAAGTATTGATCTTTTTCCATTAACAATAAGGGAAACATTTGAATAACCTATTCTCCTCACAACTGTTGGCGGCTGTTCCATTTCTTTCAAAATTTGATGGCAAAGTTACAGAAGGAATTATCATAAACCTGTTTGTTCACCAATTTGTTTTACCAAATGAAATAACGGAAGAAATCAGCTATTCATTACTTTTTCTATATGATTGATTATCTTTGAGCCTAAATTTTGATTTGCACAGGACATGTTTGACAGAATAAAAGTTATACAGCAGGAAATTGAAAATGCCATTGCTGAATCGCAGGAAGAAGTAGAACAACTTCGCATAAAATACTTGAGCAAAAAAGGGAGTATCAGCCAATTGTTTGCCGATTTTAAAAATGTTCCAAACGAGCAAAAGAAGGAAGTAGGGAAGGCACTTAACGATTTAAAAGAATTGGCTTTTGACAGGATAAATCAGTTAAGGGAAGATTTTCTGTCAAAGGAAACTGTTAAGGGGAATGAGGATTTAACAAGGCCCGGTGAGCCATTAAAACTTGGAACACGTCATCCACTTTCGTTGGTAAAGAATGAAATTATAAGGATATTCGGCAGGCTTGGTTTTATAGTTGCAGAAGGTCCTGAGATTGAAGATGACTGGCACGTATTTTCAGCACTAAACTTTCCACCTGAGCATCCGGCACGCGACATGCAGGATACCTTTTTCATTAAAAGAGATCCTGATGTATTACTTCGTACCCATACCTCAAGTGTACAGATAAGAGTGATGGAACAACAACAGCCTCCAATTAGAGCTATTTTCCCGGGCAGGGTCTTTCGTAATGAAGCTATATCTGCACGCTCACACTGCATATTCCATCAGGTGGAAGGACTCTATGTGGATGAAAATGTATCATTTGCCGACCTAAAGCAAACGTTGTTATATTTTGCAAGAGATTTGTTTGGCAATGAAACTCAAATACGTCTTCGCCCTTCCTATTTCCCTTTTACTGAACCCAGTGCCGAAATGGATGTCAGCTGCTCAATTTGTGGTGGCAAAGGATGTAATGTGTGTAAATATTCAGGTTGGCTTGAAATTCTTGGTTGTGGAATGGTTGACCCTAATGTACTGGAAGCTTGTAATATCGACAGTAAAAAATATACAGGTTTTGCTTTCGGAATGGGTATTGAAAGAATTACAATGCTCCGCTATGGCATAAAAGATATTCGACATTTCTTTGAAAACGATCTGCGATTCTTAAAGCAATTTGAATCCGCCTTGTAAGCACAAGTAATTTACTGAAAGTACCAACCTGTTCACAGACATAATAATTCCGGTTATCGACAATATAATATCGATGGCCGGAATTCTTATTTATAACTGTAACGGAACCAGTTAAAGTGGCGTCAATATAATGTACATTTAAAACAGAAAACAATGAAAACAAGAGACTTTGTATTGACAGCATTAGGATTACTATTAGCAGTAACAGTATCTGCCACAAAAATCCCGACTCTTAACGTAGTTCCACTAAAAGAACAAAGAGCATTAATGGCATTTGAATCAGAAAAGCCAACGGCAGTGGAAGTTTCACTGAAAAATCAAAAAGGAGAAACTTTATATTATAAAAAGTCAAAAGCTGCAGTTGAAGAGTTAAAACTCATCTTAAACTTTAAAAATCTGGTTGATGGAGTATATGATGTATCGGTTGAACTGGATAATTGCAAATTAAACAGACAGATCAAATTAACAGGCCACAAGGTTTCAGAGGTAGGTGATGCCAGTAGAACCTATGGCCCCTACTGTAAATTTGAAGACAACCTGTTAAAAATATCTTATTTAAACACCACACAAAATAATGTCCTACTTAATTTGTACCATCAAGGTAAGCATGTAGCAGGAAAGAAACTTGGCAAAGAAATGTGTATTCAAAAGGCTATTGACTTATCAAAACTGGAAAAAGGAGAATATTCAGTTGTAATAGGAGATAAATTGAACAAATTCTACTTTGTGATCAACAAGTAATGAAAATGTTTGTGCTATTGAAAGCTCCGAAATTCCGGAGCTTTTTTTATTTACAACTTATCAAAACGTTACATAAAAAATCCCAATAAAAACGCTTCGAAAATAAAATGAAAACTTAATTTCAAATCTCTTTAAACTATTTTAAAAGAGGGAAGTCCAAACTTGTGTTAATTCAATTAGAAAAATAAGCCGTGCGAATAAAAATCGAAAATCTAAACAAAGTTTACCGCAATGGGAATTATGCCCTTAAAAACCTGAATCTGGAAATCCCTACCGGTATGTTTGGATTATTAGGACCTAATGGGGCAGGAAAATCAACACTTATGCGTATTTTGGTTACCCTTATGAAACCCTCCTCCGGAAAGGTTCTGGTTGATGATTTTGATTTGGAGAAAAACAGAAGGGAAATTCGTTCCATGCTCGGCTATCTTCCCCAGGATTTCAGCTTTTTCTCAAAGTTAAAAACTTATGAATTTCTCGATTATACTGCGCGTCTGGCCGGAATGAAAAAAAGTGCAGCACGCAAACAGGCTGTTGATAAAATGCTTGAAGAAGTAGGTCTTTATGAAGCACGTGACCGGAATGCAAATAAACTTTCAGGTGGGATGAAGCGAAGGCTTGGAATAGCACAGGCTCTTATAAATGACCCTAAAGTTATTATTGTTGATGAACCAACCACCGGCCTCGACCCTGAAGAACGGATACGTTTTCGGAACCTGCTGGCAAATATCAGCACCAACGATGTAATAATCATATTATCCACTCATATTGTGGGTGACATCTCCAGCACATGTAACAATATGGCACTACTTAATAAAGGAGAGCTGGCATTTGTGGGTTCTCCTGAACAGCTTGTAGATAA
>DASRQG010000610.1:0-5024 GCA_035645995.1 Mariniphaga sp.
AAACCGGTTATGGAAAGGTCATCGGCATTACGTAATGCAGGAACCATCAATCCTCTCTCGGTAGCAACTGCCAGTCCGAGATGTATTTTCCTGAACCACTTCATCTTGTCGTTCAGGTAATGTGTATTTGCCTGTGGGTATTTCTCAAGAGCTCTTATAACCGCATAGCAGACAAGATCATTGATTGTTACATTTTGAGATACATCCCCCTTGCTATAAGCTTGTTTGTATTTGGCTCTAAGCTTCAGAATCTGGCGGGCATCAGCACTCAGGTGATGAGTAAGTTGG
This sequence comes from Mariniphaga sp., assembly GCA_035645995.1. Lineage (GTDB taxonomy): Bacteria > Bacteroidota > Bacteroidia > Bacteroidales > Prolixibacteraceae > Mariniphaga. The sequence continues at coordinate 289 of DASRQG010000610.1, forward strand.
GCTGAGTTCTGCAGTGACTGGTACATGGCATTTGCAATTAATTTCCGGATGTGGGGGATGGATTTAATTTCATAGTCATCGCCAGATTGAATGATTTTAGGGGCAACCGGTTTTTGAACCATTTCCGGTTGTTTAGGCGAATGCTTTTCAACAGCAGGTTGAGCGGTTGTTGATGCAGCCTCTATGTCTCGGGCAATTATGCGACCATGTGGTCCTGACCCTTTAAGAGAAGAGATATTCACTCCCATTTTTTCTGCCATATTTTTGGCGAGGGGAGAAATTCTTACCTTGCGGCCGGTATTGTCTTCCTCTACATCAAATTCAATAACTTTAGGTGATTCTTCATCTTTTTTTTGTGGTTCGGGCTCTTCGGTCTTTTCAGGTTTTGAGTCTGAATTCCCAGGAGCAAATTCCTGAAAGGATTCGCCTTTATTTCCTATAACAGCCACATTGGTCAGCACCGGCACTTCATCACCCTCTTCGAAGAAAACTGCCAGCAGGATTCCGTCTGACTTAGCTTCCTCTTCAAAAGAAGATTTATCGGTTTCGTACGAAAAGAGCAAATCTCCCTCCTGTACTTCATCGCCTACCGATTTATACCATTGGCCCATTATGCAGGATTCAACTGATTGGCCCTGACGGGGCATTAAAACAGGTATTGCCATTTTGTTAGATTTTAACTTATTATTCTTACTTGTATTAACAATTCTTATCTGTGTTTTCTATGTAAAGTCAGAGGACTTAGAAAGAGTTATGTTATGTATATGGTTAATAATAAAATAATTATCTATAACTTTAATTAATATTGTTATTAAGGTTATTTAAATCGCTGTAAAAGTAAAAATAATAACTTGTAATTACAAGTTGACAAGATATAATAATATTTTTTTAATTTTGGACCATGACAAACAAGGTTCCGCAGTACAGGAAGTTATACGAACTGCTGCGTAAGCATATCATATCGGAAGTATATGAGGAGGGGAGTCTTTTACCCTCTGAGAATGAATTATGTGCCATTCATGGAGTTACAAGGCCAACAGTGCGTCATGCTTTGGATGCTTTGGTTAACGATGGACTTATTCTAAAAAAGCAGGGTAAGGGAAGTATAGTTAGAAAACCTCCTCAGAATATAGGCATTTTATCAATTGCAGGTACTGCATCTGCTATTGGAGTAAGGTATTTAAAGACAGATATTCTGCAGAAGCCTGTATTGCAACCATGGCCGGAACAGTTTGCTTTTGAATTGACGGAACTGGAAGAGGAATCAGGCTGTATTTTCATGAAGCGCTTGCGTTATGTTGATGACAAGCCTGTGTTTTACGATATTAATCATATACCTAATATCAATTTACCAAGGTTTACAAGTCGGTCATTTGAAAACAGATCGTTATTTGAAATATTACGCAAGAATTACCAGATAAATGTTCAGGGTGGTGAACAGCAATTAAAAGCCATTTTGCCGGATAAGGAGATTCAGTCGTTACTTGGAATTAAAAAAGGACATCCGGTGCTATTTATTGAGCGTAAACTTACTACTAACAGAGAGGGATTTAACATCTATTCTACCATATATTTTAATTCTGAAAAACATACTATTTATGGTGTTTTCTAAACTTACATGAAGCAGGCAGTTAGTAATTTGAATGTGAAAAAATCTTAATTATCCTATAGATTAGCAGTTTAATTGTAAGGAACAGATTAAATTTTTAAAAAAAAGTTTTTATCTCTTTTTATTTAATCCTACTTTTGCCGCGTTCATTGTTCTCGATTTAATATAACGGGAACAAATCATGGTAAAGGAATGGCGGATTTTATAATTACGCCATTTATTGTAAAATGAAACCTTTAAGTCTTGGGAAATAAGTTTGAATTGTTGGAGCAATTAGATCCTGTAAACATACGGGGAGAGAGAGCTACCTTCATCAATGAGAAATATGGCGACCATCCATTAAATACTTTTGATATATGGTTGGCACAATCAGCGACACCGACTCCACTTGTAATATACATCCATGGAGGCGGATTTTTATATGGCGATAAATCGAAATATTATAATTCTGAAGATTTGGTGCGATTTCTTGATGCAGGGGTATCAGTAGCATCCATTAATTACCGTTTTATGACAGATGCACCATATGGTATTAAAGCATGTTTCCAGGATTCGAAACGGTGTATCCAATATATTCGATATCAAGCAGAAAAATATAATATTGACAAAAAGCGCATTGCCTGTTCGGGAGGATCAGCAGGTGCAGGTACTTCGTTATGGTTGAATTTTAACAACGATATGGCTGATGCATTAAATCCTGATCCGGTATTACGTGAGTCGACCCGGTTGTTATGTGCCGGAGCATTTGCAACACAATCAACATATGATATATTCCAGTGGGAAGGAATTGTAGGAGTGCCAATGGATGAAACCGTTGAACAACAGAAGGCAATAGCGACTGCTTTTGGTTTGGAGTTTCAGGACGGAATGGATTTAAAGGGTCTGGTGCAAATAAGAAAAGAACTTGATTTTTTGAGTGAAATGGATAAAAATGACCCACCGGTTTTTATATGTAACTATCATAAAAACGGGAGGCCCTCAAATGAAGATGAGCTTAATCACCATCCGCTTCACGCAAAAGCCATTAAAAGAAAAGCAGACGAGGTAGGACTGGAAGCTATTGTATATGCACCGGCGATCGGTATTGAAGATCCTTCGGGTAAAGATCTGGTTGCATTTTTTCTTGAGAAATTCTTTCCATAGAATTAACATTTGGCCTTAAGTTAATTTTTTTTCCCCTGCTGAGTTATAGAATCATAAAATAATACATTTTTGTATTTAGAAATGTAAATACAACTTAACTATGAAAGTATTAAAATTTGGAGGTACCTCCGTTGGATCGTCTGATAGTATGCGATCGGTGATAGATATCATAACCGATGGCGAACAAAAAATAATTGTTCTTTCTGCCATGTCGGGCACTACCAATGCGTTGGTTGAAATATCCGGTTTGCTTAAAAAGAAAAATCGTGAAACAGCAGGTGTAGCTATTAATGAGCTGGAGTCACATTATAAAAATGTGGTAAACGGTCTGTTTGTTCAGGATGAAAATAAGAATGCAGGACTTGATGTGATCAAAACAATATTTAGTACGATAAAGTCATTTACTTCAGGAAAATTTTCAAAGGATGAAGAAAATACAATTCTGGCCCAGGGAGAGCTTATTTCTACCCAGCTGTTTACCTTGCTGATGATTGAAAACGGGCATGATGTAAAGTTGCTGCCTGCGCTGGATTTTATGAAGATAGATGAAGACAAAGCTGCTGATTTTAATTTTATAAGGCAGAACATTGCCAGGGTAATTGAAGAAACAGGGAAGGCGACATACTACATTACACAAGGATATATATGCAGAAATGCTGAAGGTGAAATTGATAATCTTCAGCGAGGTGGGAGTGACTACACGGCCTCATTAATCGGAGCAGCAGTTAATGCTGATGAAATTCAGATTTGGACTGATATAGATGGGTTCCACAATAACGACCCCCGATACGTTGAAAATACTACAAAGATTGAACAACTTTCATTTTATGAAGCAGCGGAGCTGGCATATTTTGGTGCTAAAATTCTTCATCCGCAAACAGTTTTTCCTGCACGATTGCAAAATATTCCGGTCAGACTTAAAAATACTATGAATCCTTCTGACAGTGGAACATTGATAACTTCAGAATCATCTGGTACAGGTATTAAGGCTGTGGCAGCTAAAGACGGTATAACTGCAATAAAAATAAGGTCGGACAGGATGTTGATGGCTTATGGTTTTTTGAAGAATGTTTTTCAGGTATTCGAAACATACAAAACTCCGATAGATATGATATCAACTTCGGAGGTAGCAGTTTCATTAACTATTGACAATACCGAGCATCTGAAGAAGATTTTAAGTGAACTCGATAAGTTTGGTACTGTGAATATAGATCGTAACATGACGATCATTTGTATTGTAGGGGATATTCTGGTTGAAGAAAAAGGTTTTGCATCGAAAGTTTTTCATGCTCTGGATGGGATACCAATCAGGATGATATCTTACGGAGGAAGCCGTTATAACATTTCGATATTGGTGCCGAAATCGCAGAAGGAGAAAACATTAAGAGCATTAAGTCGTAATTTGTTAGATAACGGAAATTAGAACAGGAAGAGCATATAAATAAGAAAACCCGGCTGATAACCGGGTTTTTTAATGGGTGGAAGACCGGACTTGAACCGGCGACCTCTGGAACCACAATCCAGCGTTCTAACCAACTGAACTACATCCACCATCTGTTTTGCGGCTGCAAATATAATATATTATTCTATTTTGCATAACAAAAAAGAAGAAATTAAGCAGTAATTTTTTGTAGGAAAATGTAATTTTGAAGAAAAACCTTTAACTATGAATCAAATAAAATACAATAAAATACTTTGTTTTGGAGAAGTACTCTGGGACATGCTTCCTGAAGGTAAACAACCCGGTGGGGCACCATTGAATGTGGCAATACATCTTAAAAAGCAGGGGCTTGATCCTATACTCGTAAGCCGGATAGGGAAGGATGCGGAAGGAGAAAAGCTCAGGGAGTTTCTTATGGCGGCAGAATTAGACATCAGCTTTTTGCAGACAGATGCTGTTTTGCCGACCAGTAAAGTAATTGTCCATTTCAATGAAAATGGAAATGCAGATTATGAAATATGTGAACCGGTTGCATGGGATAAT
>DASRQG010000611.1:0-10594 GCA_035645995.1 Mariniphaga sp.
GATTGTCCGAAAAAATAAGTACTTTTGTTCATTGTAGTCTTGTTTTGTGCTAAATACAAAGCTACAATTATTAGTACGATGGGCAAACTCAGATTTGCCCTCGTACTTCTTCAGAAAAAAGTTTTATCGGACAACAGTGAAGTGGAATAAACGATTTTTTTATGTAAGTTTGTCATTAAATTTGTTCTGACTTAATAAATTCTAATGAGCATTACTATTCCTGATCATCAAGGTCTGTTTTCGAAATTCATAGAAGGGGACAAGGAGGCTTTTTCCTTTTTTTATGAATTCTATATAAACGACTTGTACGCATATGGTATAAGTCTTGGAGGAGAAAAAGAAGTGGTGAAAGACGCCATTCAAGATATCTTCTTGAAAGTCTATTTTGAGGAGAAAAAGTATTCTTCAGTCGACCATTTTAAGTATTTTTTACTGAAGTCCCTCAAAAACAGACTTTATAACTTCTATAAATCCAAAGCTGTTTCATCCACTACGGATATTTCCGAAGAAGTATTAAACTTTTCCATTACGACAACTGTATTGGATAAGATCATTGAAGAAGAAGACCGTGTTATTATTAAACAACAAGTTGATGATCTTCTTTTGAAATTGACTTCCAGACAAAAAGAGGCTATATATCTTCGATATATTCAAGAATTGGAATATGAGGAAATTGCCGAAATAATGGATATAACACCACATGCTGCCCGTAAGTTAATCTCACGATCTATGAAACGTTTGAGAGAAGGTGAGCAGTTGATATCGCTCATTTCGGCAATGCTGTTTTTCTTTTAATATCTTCGGGCTTAATTCTCCCCTGCTTGCTACGATAGAACCATAATCATTTTTTATTGATTCACTGCTCGCTTGCTGTGAGGTAATTCATTTTTTGAGATCGCTCCACAAAGTTTTTCTGGTTCAAATGCATTAAATTATGTTTTGATATTCGGCATATTGGAGGACTTTTACATCGGGATTTCGGATTTTTGTGGAAGGCTCATTTATATTTTTTTAAAAAAATGGGGACAAAAAAACATCTTGTTTGTATATATATTACAGAGACAGGAGAAATGCAGTTAGAAAAATATAAAAACTATACCACGATAGATTTTCTCAAAGATAAGGATTTTCTTAAGTGGCAACTTTTTCACGATGAAGAGGACATCTTGTTTTGGGATAACATCATAGAGAAATATCCTGATTTGAAATCGATAATAGAAGAGGCTGTCGATTTATATAAAGACAATCTACGGTTCAATGATTTTAAAATGTCCCGATCGGAAATTTCCGATAGCCTTGCTTCATTAGAAAAGAAAATCAACAAACGAGAAAAACGAAATCCGAAACGAGTTGTCTTAAGTATTTCAGCCGTGGCGGCAGTAATTGTTGTTTTTATCATCTCTTTGCCTTTTTTTCTCAATAAAAACGCCGATCAGTCGGATATTGCTACTTTTGCCCAATCATTATTACCTGATGATAATGACCTCTATTTGTCCGATATTAAGCTGATATTGTCCGAAAATAATACTGTCGTTTTAAAAAATAAGGAATCGTCAATCGAATATAATGAGAATGCGATTAAAGCCGACGATAATCTTATCCCCAAAGAAGATACATCGCCTTACAACCAATTGATCATTCCATATGGGAAACGTTCAACAATCACATTTTCCGACGGAACAAAAGCATGGGTGAACGCAGGCAGTAAACTGGCATATCCGACTGAATTCGGTAAGGCAATAAGGGAAATATATGTGGATGGAGAAATCTATATTGAAGTTGCCGAAGATAGAAAGCGCCCTTTTGTGATAAAAACGGAGCAAATGGATATCCAAGTGTTGGGGACAAAGTTTAATGTTTCGGCATATGAAGCGGATAAGATAAAAAGTGTTGTCTTGTTATCCGGTTCGGTCAGTATTTCTTCCGATATCAACAGAAAGGAAATAATTTTAAATCCCAATCAAATGTATTCCGCTTTAGAGAACACTTGTTCTGTAGAAAGCGTGGATGCAAACGTATACATTTTATGGACACAAGGATTATACCAATTTGAAAGTGAAGAATTGGGAAATATTCTCACCCGACTCGAGCGTTATTATGGCGTGAAAATTAACTGCGATGCGATCGTAACAGAATTGAAATGCTCCGGAAAACTCGATCTGAAAGACGATTTGAACAAGTTGCTGGACGAACTGTCCCGCGCATTACCCATATGCTATCGACAAAATGATGACGGTAGTTATCTAATCGATGCGAAATCTTAAAAATTGGATTATATAATGATTCAGGGATAATGTTGTTAAACGTCAGGCACATAAAATAATAATCGAAATAAAACCCTATTAAAAGAAAATGCCTATGAAGAAAATCTGATTATTAAAAACAACAACCGGATGATAGGTCCAGTATCATCCGGTTAAAACTTAAATGTAAAACCATTAGTTTCAAATTTAAATCATTACAAATGTATGACAAAAAACGAACATCTTAGTTTAAAAAAAGCTAATATTAGAAGAACCTGTCGAATTATGAGAGTGTTATTTTTATGCCTTACGCTGGGTATTGGCGTCTGCTTCTCTAATAACAGTTATTCCCAGTCGACAAAGATTTCACTTAACCTGAATAACAAAACGATCAAACAAGTTTTAACCGAAATTGAAAAAAACAGTGAATTTGTTTTCTTTTATCAGGACGATATCATTGATGTGAACAGAAGGGTTTCGGTAAATGCCGATAACGAGACAATCGAAGATATTTTAAATGAAATCCTCAGCGTATCAGATAATACCTATTTTGTTTCTGACCGTTCGATTTATATTGTTAAGGATGAATTGGATTCAAATATTAATGATATAGAACAACAGCAGAAAAAACAAATTACTGGTGTTGTTTATGATGCTTTAGGTGAGTCGATTATTGGAGCCAATATCATTGAGAAAGGAACTACAAACGGAACAGTCACCGACATTGACGGTAAGTTCACGCTCCATGTGGACAACAATGCTGTGTTGCTGGTATCCTATATCGGTTATCTAACACAAGAAATATCGACTGCAGATAAAACCTCTTTCGAGATTACTTTGCAAGAAGATACACAGAGTTTGGAAGAGTTGGTTGTCACAGGTTTTGGATTAGCCCAGAAAAAAGCGACCTTAACAGGAGCGATTTCTTCTATCTCATCTTCTGATATCGAGCGCTCGAATGCTTCGACAACTTCAGGTGCTTTAGTGGGCAAAATAGCTGGACTGAATACCCGACAGGTTAATGGGGAACCTGGTCAGGGCACTTATATGAATATACGTAATATGGGAACGCCATTGTTTGTTATTGATGGGATGCAATGCGATGAAGGCCAGTTTAATAACATAGATTTTAACGATATTGAATCTATCTCTATTTTGAAAGACGCTTCCGCATCCATTTACGGGATGCGTGCTGCTAACGGAGTTGTCGTGGTAACGACCAAACGGGGAAAAAAAGACACTAAAAACACAGTCTCATTCAATGGCTATTATGGCTGGCAGTCATTATCCCTATATGCCAAGCCGGCTGATTCGAAAACATATGTTACCAACTATGTTCAATCAGAAACGATCAGTGGAACAGACCGTACGATTAGTCAAGAAGACTATGCCAAATGGCAAGCCGGTACGGAAAAAGGCTACCAAGGATTTGACTGGGCAGATTTTATATGGAGAACTGCCCCCCAATATTATATGAATCTGAATGTGTCAGGAGGTACGGGTAAAACGAACTATTACGTATCTATGGGACGTATGGAGCAGGAAGCTATGATTCGTAATTTTAATGGTTTTAATCGTACAAACGTACAGACGAATATTGATATGCAAATCAATGACCGTCTGAAATTAGGGGCTTCTATGAATGGTCGTGTTGAACAGCGAAGAAACCCTGCATCACCAGAAAGTAATGTCTATTGGATACCTCGTTGGTCTATGTATAGAAATCTTCCAACTAAAAGGCCGTATGCGAATGACAATCCTTTATACCCTCAGTATGTTTCTTCATATGGTATGACCAATTTTGCAATTTATAATTATGACCAGTTAGGCTACAGTGATGATACATGGCGGGTAATTCAATTGAATGGTGATATAGAATACAAATTATTGGAGGGGCTTAAACTTAAAGGCCTTTTTGGTTATTATTTTACTTATAACAGGAATGATAAACATGAATACTCCTATAGTCTGTATTCGTATGATCCGATTGCCGACTCATATGATGAAATAGAAGCCAAACCGGCGGGCAGTCGTTGGAGAGGGACTTCACATTCTGAAACACTGACATCTAATATTCAACTGGCATATAATAAGCAGTTTGAATTGCATAAAGTAGATGCAGTCGCTGGATTTGAAGCCATAAAGGTAGATAATCCCGGTTATAATATGAATTCGATTCCAGTTTCAAATGTTATTGATTTAATTGATTTTAAATCGCTTAATGGCTTCAGTGATTGGCGTCAAAATAACGCTTCAGCCCGATTAGGTTGGTTGATAAATGTAAACTATGATTATTCTAATAAATATTTAATGCAATTTTCTGCTCGTTATGATGGGTCCTGGAAATTTCCACCTAATCATCGTTGGGGATTCTTTCCTTCTGGATCTCTAGGATGGAGAATTTCGGAAGAGGTTTTCTGGCAGAACACTAATCTGACGAAATTTATCGATGATTTCAAAATTCGCGCTTCCTATGGAGTTGTGGGTGACGATAATGTAAGTGGATATGGTAATTTTGACTATTTGTCGGGATATGTTTATAATAGCGGGACAAGTGGTGTTATTGATGGAGAATACATTGTGGGTTCACAGGCTAGGGGATTGGCAGTCACCACTCTTTCCTGGATGAAAGCAAAGATTCTGGATGTAGGTTTTGATGCTGCCTTTCTTGGTAATCGATTGATAGCACAGTTTGACTATTTCAGGCGCTTACGCACTGGTCTTCCTGAAAGCCGATATGATGTATCCATCCCTGTTGAAGTAGGTTTTAGCCTGCCGAAAGAGAATTTGAATTCTGATATGCACAAGGGGGTTGATATGGCAGTAAAGTGGAGTGATAAGGTCGGCGATTTCAATTATTCAATTGGTGGAAATATGACATATTCACGTTTTTATAATTGGGAACAATACAAACCTCGATTTGGTAATTCATGGGAATATTACAGGAACTCTGCTCATCACCGGATTGGAAATATTAATTGGGGATACGAAGCGATCGGTCAATTTCAAAATTGGGAGGAAATTGCTGTTTATCCGATCGATATAGACGGACAAGGTAATAAAACAATCCGTCCAGGAGATATTATATATAAAGATGTTAATAAAGATGGCGTAATCAACTGGATGGATGAACGTCCGATCGGATATGCTGAAGGGCAGATACCAAGTTTAAACTGGGGACTTAACTTCTCATTTGATTGGAAGGAATTTGACTTGGCTTTCGACCTTACTGGTGGAGCGCTAAGTTCATGGAGTCGCAATTGGGAAGGTATGCGTCCGTTCCATGATGGAGGGAATAATCCTCAATATTATATGGAGGATACTTGGCATTTGGCCGATATCTGGGATGTAAACAGTGAATATTTACCAGGGAAATACCCAGTGCTAATAGCTGGAAATAATAATCATTCGAATTACTCAAGGCACAGCACTTTCTGGACAGTAAATACCAATTATTTAAAATTAAGAAATATAGAGATCGGATATGCTTTCCCTAAAACATGGTTATCCAAAATTCAACTCTCTGAATTACGGCTCTACTTATCAGGAACAAACTTAATTACCTGGACTAATACTTTTCACACGGATCCGGAAACGACAAATGACGCAGGGTTAGATTATCCGGGTGCGAGAGTTATAAATATAGGTTTAAATGTTAAATTTTAGCGCGTTATGAATATAAATAGATATATCCTTTTCGGTTTGATAATGACACTATTATCGACTACGGCTTGTAATGAATTTCTAGATATTGAATCAGACACAGTTCTTACCAATGAGCAAATCTTTAAGGATAAAAATATGATTCAATCTGTCTTGTCAAATTTATATGGACGTACAAGATGGTGGGGGCAACATTTAAGCGATCCTTGGGCGTACAGTCAAACTGACGAAGCTTTAATTTCCGATAGTGGTCCCAGTTATGAATCTACTTTTAGTGAAAGTTATTGGAGAGTGTATGATTATGCATTTGTTCGCGATGTTAATCAGTTTCTTCAAGGTGTCAGGGAAGCGGTCAATTTGACGGATGAAGAGAAGAAATCATTGGAGGGTGAAGTTCGTTTCCTACGTGCTTGGTATTATTTTGTAAGTTGCAGGGGGCTGGGAGGTGTGCCAATCATTGAAGATGAGATATTTGCATATGATGCTGGAATGGATGTTTTGAAGTTACAAAAAGCCCGCTCGACAGAAGCTGATACCTACGATTATATCATCAACGAATGTAAGGAAGTTGCAGAAATGCTTCCAACAGGCAAACAAATAAATGGGGCACGAGCCAATAAATGGACGGCAAAAATGCTTCAGGCACGAGCAGCGATCACGGCGGCATCTTTGGCTAAATATAATAACTTGATGACAACGCCGATTAGAACGGCAGGAGGAGAGGTTGGTATTCCAGCTGATCAGGCGGAGAGATATTATAAAATAGCGCTTGCTGCAGCAAAGGAGGTGATCGAAAGTAATGTATACGTTTTACAAGATAAATATCCCAACGATAAAGGACGGAATTTTTATGAGGCAGTGTGTGTAAAAGATGGAAATACTGAAGTTATTTGGGCTTTTGATGCTTTTTATCCGGGTCTTACTGTTTCTTTTTCTTCCTATAATATGCCTATGACTCATTTTGAAGGAGGGGGAGCTTCGTCGTATCTGACACCAGTATTAAACTTGGTTGAAGATTATGAACCTATTCAGACGACTACTCCAGGCAAACGGGTAAAAATAGAAACCGAAGAAAACGGGACGTATAAATTTTATGATTCGGCAGATGGTCCCTTCAAAGACCGAGATCCTCGTTTATGGGGTACTATCATTTATCCGAGTGCCTCTTTTCGTGGCTCAGAGGTTCCTTTGCAGGCTGGTCAGTTAATCAGGAAAGATGGAAATTGGGAAATATTGACAGGTGATTTGGGAGAAACGGATGAAGAAGGGCGAATAATTACCTCTAAAAACGGTCCGCTGGAAGTGCCTAGTCAAAATGTGAATAAAACGGGTTTTTATTGTCGTAAATTCCTAGATGAGACGCCTTTAGCCTCTCAGGTTGGTTCCGCTATGTGGAATCCTCACTTTCGTATCTCTGAGGCTTATATGATTGTTTGCGAAGCCTCCTTTGAAACCGGTGATGTGTCAACCGCTCTGGAACATATCAATGCGGTGCGTAACCGAGCGGGAATACAAGACTTAGAAACATTGACTTTTGATAATATTGTGCATGAATACAGAGTTGAATTTGCTTTCGAAGACCATCGTTACTGGGATATGATTCGCTGGCGTTTGGCTCATAAAGTATGGAATGGTGATAATAAAGACGAATTGGCACGCCATCGTCAGTTATTCCCTTATCAGGTTGTGGCTCCGGGTGATCCTAATGACGGTAAATGGGTGTTTATTGAAAAATTTGCCTATAAATCGGTGAATGCTCGTTATTTTCGCTTACGTAATTATTATTATCCGTTTGATAATAACTGGTTAGGAAAGAATCCGTTATTGGAGAAAAATCCATATCAATAGATTTTGAATTGATTAGTGAATAAGATAATTGACAATCAGATGTCTATAATCTTATTCAATATAGACTTTAATAATTATTAAATCAATTGAATAATGAAAAATGTAAAAATATTGATTGTCCTGTTAATAGGGTATATTGTTGCTGGATGTATGAAAGATAATTATGATGTACCTGAATCTTTTCTGACCGGTAGAGTTACGTATGAAGGTACTCCTTTAAATCTGAGAGGTACTGGTGAAGCCATTACCTTACAATTATATCAACATGGGTATGACTACTTTAACCCAATTCCCGTATTTGTTGGGCAAGACGGGAGTTTTTCTGCTACATTGCACAATGGCGATTATTTATTAGTTACTAAGGATGGTAATGGTCCATGGGTAAATAACCGTGACTCCGTTAAGTTATCCATCAAAGGGAATAAAGTCATAGATTTGAATGTGACGCCTTTCTTTTTAATATCAGATGAAATAATATCTATGTCGACGAATCGATTGGAGGCGTCATTTATGATTGAACAAATTGTCTCAACAGCTAAGATATCCAATGTGTTATTATTGCTGAATAAGACACAGTTTGTGGATGATATCAATAACATCTTTCGACGAGAATTTAAAGATATATATGCAGGACAGGTGAATCTTGAAGTTGATCTTTCAAACAATACGGATGTGGTCAATGCACAAGCGCTTTTTGGACGCATATGTGTTTGGACTGAAGGTGCCGATCAAGGTATATACTCTGAAGTAGTCCGTTTAAAATAAATGATTTATGACGAAATTATTCATCTTCGTATGGATAGCTCTGCTATCCATACCTTGTTCGTTGTATGCCCAAAAAGGAAGAAAACAATGGACGGAAGAAGAAGCATGGACATGGCATAAAGAAGTGGGAGAAATTAATGGATGAACTCTTACCCTATTTGATGCATAGATATATCACAGTAAACTTATCATATTCTTATGATGATATAACATCTGTGCCCAATCACCCAATTAGCTACGAGGTTATTGGGTCGATGATTTCTGAAAGAAAGATAAATACACAGATTCCTGATGAAGATCAAGCTATTGAATGGTAGAATTTTATTAAAAATTATTAGAACATAAAAATGCAAGCAAGACGAGATTTTTTACGTAATTTGGCGTTAGTCGGAGCCATTGGTGGTTCTTCAGAATTACTTTTCGCCAATCCTAAATCTGTGCCTAATACCGGGATGCACCAGTATGAAGCATTCGATGAGGGTATGGTTGATTCTACAAACATCGTTTCGGTAGTAGAAGCAGGTATTAAAAATGATGGTTCGCCAATTGGTGTAGAACTGAATAATTTGGTCAAGAGATCTTATTTAAAAACACTTTTTTTCCCCGCGGGTACTTACAACCTTTCTGAGCCTATTGTGCTGCCGTTCGACTATACGAAAAACGTCAATATCATATTTGATAAAAATGCTTTAATTAAAACCGATATCCAGATGGAAGGTTTATTGAAGATTGGTTACTCCGAGATGTCAACGCCTGATGTGACACAACGTCGTTTCTCCTATATTGAGGGTGGTCAGTTCGACTGCTCCAACGTGGAAAATGGGATAATGGTCAATGGATTAAAACAATTGGTTTCGTTGAAATATATCACACTATTCAAAGGACGTAAAACACACATACTTATCAGTGTTACAGACGACTTCAAAGGTACCGGAAGTTCTGATACTAAAATTGATAATATTACCATACAGGGCGATTCTTCGAATGATGAAGTATATGGTATATACATCGATAATTCATGTCATGATTGTAAAATTTCCAACACTTTTATATATGGCACCAAGTATGCTATTTTAACGAAGTCTGCCGGGCACTTTATCAATTATGTCCACATATTATCAGGGATTGTAAAGGATGGAACACGATTAAGCGAAGGACAACAATTTCCCGGATCGGAAGGGGTGAGATTTGAAAGTGGCGGTTTTTTTATTTTGCATGAAGTATATTTCGACACGGTTGATAAATCTATCGTTATTACTGAAGACAATGCTCCTAGACTTATTGTTGACAAGTGCGTTTTCTATTCTTATTTGGAGGATTTTGGTACAGCTTTCGTTAGTAAAGATTACAGTTCGTTGACCCCTTTCCAAATAAAAATTTCGAATAGTATTATTGAAGTTAGAAATAATGGGTATAAAATTTTTGACATAAATCCTAAACTTATATCTGAAGATGTGGACGGGGATTTTTCATTAGTGAACTACGTAAAACTAAGTACCAACCGATTAAGCCCTTATGATGTGTCATTGGCTCAGCGTGTTAGAGGAGTTAGAAGTGACGTTTTGCATAAATCGGGAGTAAGTCTGATGAAATCACAATGGTTTGTTCTTGGTGCAGTGATAGCCTCTCAATTACCCAATAAAATTAGGATAGACTTGAATTACGACTCTTCATTGATAATAGATATGCTCTTTGATCGTGACCAAACTCCAAGAGTAAAAGTTAAGAAGATAATGGAAGCAAAGAGCATATCTTACCAAATAGGTTATGTTGTTAATGATGATTATTGTATTTTGTGTATCAATATCCTGCAAGGTGACGTGAATCCGATAATTAATGACTTGCTGGGTTGCAGTTCGTTTATGTCTACTCCATCTAAAGACAGAGTTTATAATCTGTCGGATTATGGTATACATGAAGAATCAATTTTGCTAGTTAATGATTAATATTCACTGTTGTCCGATAAAACTTTTTTCTGAAGAAGTACGAGGGCAAATCTGAGTTTGCCCATCGTACTAATAATTGTAGCTTTGTATTTAGCACAAAACAAGACTACAATGAACAAAAGTACTTAT
>DASRQG010000612.1:0-8400 GCA_035645995.1 Mariniphaga sp.
ATAAATCAGCCCATTCGTCAGGATTAAAATGCTGAGCTTTAAAATCAGGAGCAAAATCCTGATACATAAAATCCTCACCATACATATTATTGTGGTATTCCCGGAAAAGCTTTCCGGCAGGACTGCCATCGTTAATTCTCCACCAATACCATTCTGAATATTTTGCATAAACGCCAATATCAGCATTTGCAGGAGCCCATGCAGGAACTGAATACACACCCCAATGGATAAATATTCCAAACTTGGCATCTTCGAACCACTGAGGAACCGGCCTGCTGTCGATAGACTCCCAATTAGCCTGGTAATTCTGAGCATTTAGATTAAAAGCCGTAATTAAGACAAGAAATAATAGAACAGTCTTTTTCATTTGATTAAAATTATTAATTTTCAAAGGTATCATATGGAACTCGCATAAATTTTAATAATTCTCTTGGGTGTAAGTATTTACATGCTCGTTTCATAGCATTAAGATATTATTTTTTTCAAAGTTACAATAAGCATTCAGCATCAGAAATTTTTTTAAAGGCAGTTGGAATCCTTTCTCCCTGATTATCCTCCTCATTTTCCATTAAATTCCTGAATCGCTTCAAACAATGCAACCATGTTCTTAGCAGGAACTTTAGCCGGGATATTATGAACTGCATTAAATACAAATCCTCCATTTTTAATGAATATCTCACAATTTTGAAGTACGTTTTCTCTGACATCTTCCGGAGTTCCAAAAGGTAAAACCGATTCAGTATCAACTCCCCCACCCCAAAATACGAGATCACGTCCGTATTTAGCCTTTAATCGTTTAGGTTCCATTCCCACAAGATTTACAGGCACTGGATTTATAATATCAAAACCTGCTCTTATAAAACCTTCCAGAAATGGCTCAATGGCACCTCCCGTATGTTTAAATGTTTTCCACTGCGTATTTTGGTGGATCCAGTTATTAATTTTTTTATAATAAGGCAACCAAATATCCTCAAACTGTTCAAGTGAGCAAAAAGATGAATTATTGCCTCCAAAATCAGTACTGCAAACAAATACTGCATTTATTTTATTACCAACAATAGAGAATAGCCTGCGATAATTTTCTATTGTAATCTCCGATTGTTGTTCGAAAACTTTCTTGATATAATCCGGTCGGGAAGTAATACTCATAGACCATTCTGCCGCATTACGAATTCCCTTAGGATGATGGAGGTGCATTCCTGAAATTAATTGCAAATCCCCTAAAGCTGTTCCTCCCAAAGTAGCAATAACTGCCTTACCTGAAAAATATGCTTTATCAATTTCTATCCTCCAATGTTCCAACTCTTTATCTGAAATCAGAGAAAACTCCTCCAGGTTATCATTTATATTGGGTTCTTCCTCAGTGTACCTTGTTTGCCTGTCAATCACTTTAAAGGCAAAATCTGACCTATTCATTATTGCGGAAGGAGGTAATGAACGATCACCCGAAGGATGCATGTATACATTACCCTCTTCATCGTAGGTAGGTTTAAAATTCATTGGAACCATCACCCTTTGCCCCCATGGTGTCTTCCATTCACTAAATGGACTATGATTATTAAATCCAAATATGTTATTTTCCCCCCATGCACCTACTACGTCTATGCCCAGTGTGTCAATTAATTCCCATCCGACTTCTCCCAACATTTGAAATGGTTCTGTTATCCTGATCGGTTTCCGTTGCAAACCATAATGCCTGCGTAATGCAGATAATGTTTGAACATGAATACCGGTTACGGAGGTAGAACCAAAATCCACAACAAGCCTGTCGGGTTCTTTATGGCTTATAGTTTTAAGAAATTGTTCTCTTGAGTTCATTCTTTTTTCTATTAGTAATTTTATATGGTTGAAATGATATTACCAGGGGAAAGCTTTTCGATAGTACCTTAACTTGATTAATGTAATACTTACAATTGTTTACAAGAAATTGTATGTAAATTGTCAATAAAACATTCGTTTTGGAAAAATGGCATTTAATATTTACCAGTGTATTATTGTATCTTTTCCAATCAACCTTCAAACTTGTAGATAGTTTGAAGGGAAGGAGGAGAAATGAAGTATAGATAGCCGTTGATAACATCTTATAGGCTTAATTGTTTTTTACCCGTAAATGGTTAATAAATCCTTAGTGATACACGATGAAATAGCATCTTCGCGATTCAATGATTTGCCCGAAAATACAAAAATCTTGTTAATACGGAATAGCTTTATATAAAATGAAGCATAAATAATGCAACCAATCTGGAGTATGGAGATCTAAGCAGGATTATCTAATATGGATAATTTAATAAGCAATATTTACAAATAACCTTGTAACTATCTTACATACATAAACTTAGGAAGAGATAGGAACGTGAACAGTGAATTCATTTTATAGGATTCCCATCTGCTTCATTAAAAAGGTTGCATTCATAGTTTTTGTAGCACCATCTTTGAGCAAATAGTCAAAGTTCATTTCATTATCTTCAAGTTTTATCTCGAAACATTTATTATAAACCAGCTGCGGAAACTCATCTTCCATTTCAGAAATTTTCAAATCGTGTGTTGCAATAATTGCAACTGCTTTAAGTTCCAAAAGCTTTCTAATCAAGTGCTTTGAACCATTAAGCTTATCAATTGAATTGGTTCCCTTAAGCATTTCATCAAGAATTACAAAAATGCGTTCACCCTGTTTTAACCGGTCAAGTACTTCTTTTATTCTTTTGAGTTCAGCAAAAAAATAGGATTCATCTTTCAGTAAAGAATCTGTAGTCCGCATATTTGTATAAATTCTAACCGGCCTGAATACCAGTTTTTGTGCACAAACAGGGGCCCCTAAACTTCCTAATATCATATTTACACCTACGGTTCTAAGAAAGGTACTCTTTCCAGCCATATTTGCACCAGTCACAATCATAACTTTACCCCATCCATTAATTTTAAAGTCATTATTAATTCTTTTTCCTTCAGGTATTAATGGATGCCCTGCCTGAATTGCATTAAAAGTAAAGCCTCCCTCATGAATTTCAGGATAATTAAACCCGGGATGATTATAAGCCAGATTAGCAAGACTTATTAAAGAATCGAAAGTTGCAAGTACATCGATCCAGGTACTCAGTTTTTTTCGGTTTTTATTATGCCATTTCCATAAATGAAACATACATCGAATGTCCCACATAAAAATGGAGTTGAACAAAATATTCACAATAAAATTCTGACGGTATTCAAATCGGTTCACATACTTTTGAAGTTGAGCAAAAATATGACTTGCTGTATCAGGTTTATGAAATTTCTTTAGCAATTCATTTAAAAAAGTTGCTTTAAAAGTTGTTTTCTCAATGTACCTTATCAGGTGCATGTATTTTTCAAGAAGTTCCGTCTTTCTTCCAAAAAAATCATAAAAGCGGGTGATATTCTTTCGATATAGAAATAACATACTCCCTTGAAATAAAATCAGCAAAACGAGCCAGAAATAAGATCCTCCCGAAACAGCATAAATGCCTGCAGCAACTGTTAGCAAAGGAACAACTGACAACAACCACTTTATATATGAAGTTCCTGAGAGTTCCAATCTGGTTTCTGACCACTTCCTGATTTCATTGCTTAATTGTTTTGATTCGTTAAACGCAAGGCCTCGTGCTCTAAAATGCAACATCCATTCTGGAGATTCAGATAGTTCCTTTATTGCATTTTGCTTTTTAACAATTTCATCTTTATTCAAAAAAGGGTTCCGAAGCCAATTGGCCAGCAATTGGTGACCGCTTCTGGTTGACGTACGATTTAAAAATTGAAAAATTGATCCTTCTCCAAACAAATCAAGGTCGTAAGAATTAAAATGTGCCGGATCGAGATATTCTGCTCCATTATCAAAATGACTGAAATTATCATTTAAGGCCAACAGTTCATTTTCAGTTAGTTTAATTAATATCTCATAATTTTTTCTTTTCCTTTCGAGTTTATTGTTCTTTATTACCAGAAATAGAAACAGAAATAAAAAAATCATTGAAAAAATGATGACGATCCAACCATTCCAGCCAAAAACAATAACAGGAGCAATTATAGATATAAATGAAAATAACCTTACCCAGGCAAGAATACCTAGATTTTTTTTAACAGTGGCAATTTTCTGTTGAAAAGTTTTGTTCTGTTCCTTATAAAAATCAGATGCTATTGCTGGCATATTATAAATATTGATAATGATGCAACAAATGAGAAACAATAAATATAGTAACCATCATCACAGAAAATACCATAAAAATTATCCCTGCCTGATAATTAGACAGGTTTGTGTTGTCGATTTTAGGATTCCGTGACAGGAAGAAAAAAGTTTCAACAATCATTAATAACCTGAAGGTTCCGATACCGATCAGCCACCCCAATACACCACCTCCTATAATATCAAGCGGGTAATGCACACCTGAATAGATACGAGAATAAGAAATGACAAAAGCCCAAATCAACATAAGAATCCAAAAACTTCTGTTACGAAAAAGCCGTGTAGTAAAGGCAAAAACAGCAAATACATTCGCCGCATGAGAGGAAACAAATCCATAGAGGCTTCCTTTACGCAAAACATTATGAACCAAATAATCAATTTCAGGATTATGTGCCGGACGGTATCTTTGAATTGAATCTTTTAATAAAACTGATAATTGGTCACTCAATAAAACAGTAAGAGCAACAAATATAAAGATGAACCAGGATTTACTTTTAAAGTTCTTCGTTATATAAAATAAAATTATGCCGAAAAATGGGAACCACGGTTCTTTTAGTGTAATCAACAGCATTATCGTATCCCAAAAATCGCTATGAAAACCGTTCAGGTATAGGAAGAGGCTGGTGTCCAGTTCAAGTAATTTCTCTAAAAACTCCATTAGTTGTTTAGTATTTGCCAGATTTTATCTTTTAATTGTTGAATATTGAATCCTGTCACTGACGAAAAAAACAGATGAGGAATCTCATTCAGTTCTAAACTTATCTCATTCATAAGTTCATTATCAAGCATATCAGCTTTGGAGATAGCCAAGAACCTTTGTTTATCAAGTAATTCCGGATTGTATTCTTCAAGCTCGTGTAACAAAATCTGGTACTCTTTCAAATGGTTGGGACTATCAGCAGGAATCATAAAAAGCAAGAGGGGATTTCTTTCTATATGTCTCAGAAATCTCAATCCCAAGCCTTTCCCTTCATGTGCTCCTTCAATAATTCCGGGAATATCGGCCATGATAAATGATTTTTCATCCCGATAGCTCACGATACCCAAATTTGGAGTCAGCGTAGTAAAAGGATAGTCTCCAATTTTAGGTTTAGCTGCTGAAACAACAGAAAGCAACGTTGATTTACCAGCACTGGGAAAACCAACCAATCCGACATCAGCAAGAACCTTCAGCTCTAAAATTTTCCAACCCTCTTCACCATCCTCTCCGGGTTGGGCATATCGGGGTGCCTGATTCACTGATGATTTAAAATGCACATTCCCCAAACCACCACGACCACCCTTCATAAGAATGAACTCTTGGTTGTGTTCAGTAATTTCTCCAATAAACTCACCTGTTTCTGCATCTTTAATGGTAGTACCAAGAGGTACTTCTACGAATATGTCGTCGCCGTCGGCACCTGTACTTTTCTGGGCACCTCCTGGTTCACCATTTTCGGCATGAATATGCCTGGCGTATTTTAAGTGCAATAAAGTCCATTTGTGCTGGTTTCCTTTCAGAATTATATGTCCGCCTCTCCCACCATCTCCTCCGTCGGGACCACCTTTCGGAATGAATTTCTCACGCCGGAAATGAGCAGATCCTGCTCCCCCACTGCCTGAACGGCAATGAATTTTTACATAATCAACAAAATTGGTATCCGACATATCATTCCATATTAAATAAAAGCACCAGAACTATGTTAATTAAACTGCAAAACGATTAGTGTAAATGTTTTATCTCTGCTTCTAATCTGTCAGCAATTTCTTTGATGGTTCCCATACCATCAATTTTAATATACTTCCCTTGCTGCTTGTAATAATCTATTAGCGGGGTAGTTTTTTCATTATATACACTAATTCGATTCTCGATCACAGACTGATTCTGATCATCAACTCTGCCTGATTCTTTTCCTCTGCTAAGGAGCCGGGCTATCAATTCAGGTTGTTCGACTTCAAGGCTCAACATAGCAGTTATAGGGGTCTTAAGCCTGACAAGAAGTCCATCCAAAGCTACTGCCTGAGCAACCGTACGAGGGAAACCATCGAAAATAAAACCTTTGGCCTCTTTATTCGCTTCAAGTTTGTTTTCTATCATCCCAATTACTACGTTATCGGGAACTAATTCACCTTTATCCATATAAGATTTAGCCTCAATACCCAATTGAGTACCAGCGGCAATTTCATTACGCAAGATATCACCTGTAGAAAGATGAACTAAATTATACGTGTTAATAAGAAATTCTGCCTGGGTGCCTTTGCCCGCTCCCGGAGGGCCAAATAAAACAAGGTTCAACATGCTTGTCAATAATTATTCATTTATAACTGAGTATATATCAATCAAATTTCGTCCATAACCATTATAATCCAAACCATACCCCACAATAAAGTCATTAGGAATCTCCATGCCAACATAATCAAGCTGAACTTCTTTTTTCAATGCATCAGGCTTTAACAACAAAGTAGCAGTTAATACTTCCCGCGGATTTAAATGATGCAGCTGTTCATGAATGTGGTCAATTGTTAAACCACTGTCAACAATATCTTCAAGGATTACCACCGTACGTCCTTCAATCTTTTCATTTAATCCAATTAACTGCTTTATTTCTCCCGATGTTTCATCACCATCATAAGAAGCAAGCTTTACAAAAGATATTTCAGTTTCTATCAGCTCAATACGCTTATAAAGCTCGGCAGCAAACATGAAAGATCCATTAAGAATACAAATAAATAACGGATTTTTGTCCGCCAGATCCTGATTCATGGCCTCTGCCATTTTTTCTACAGCTGCACGGATCCGTTCATAAGGAATAAAAAGCTGAAATTTTTTATCGTGAATCTTGACTTGCTTCATTTATCGAAATATTATTTTTTAAACTAGCTTTTATACTGTATTTTCGTTTAGAAATTTGAGAGCACAAAATAACAAAAACAATTTGATTAACTGAAAACTTATTTTGTAAGATGAATCCAAAAGTAAGTATAATAATGGGAAGCACATCCGACCTGGATGTTATGGCAAAGGCAGCACAATTGCTGGAAGAATTTGAAATACCCTTCGAGATGAATGCACTATCAGCCCACCGGACTCCTGAAGAGGTTGAAAAGTTTGCTAAGGGAGCTAAAGATCGGGGTATAAAAGTTATTATTGCAGGGGCTGGAATGGCGGCACATTTGCCAGGCGTAATAGCAGCCATGACTCCACTCCCG
Organism: Mariniphaga sp.; assembly: GCA_035645995.1. Classification (GTDB taxonomy): domain Bacteria; phylum Bacteroidota; class Bacteroidia; order Bacteroidales; family Prolixibacteraceae; genus Mariniphaga. The sequence goes on from DASRQG010000612.1 coordinate 7,385, forward strand.
GTAATAGGAGTTCCAATTAATGCAAGCATGTCGGGATTTGATGCTGTCCTTTCAATAGTTCAGATGCCCCCCGGTATTCCTGTTGCTACTGTTGCTGTTAATGGAGCTTTAAATGCAGCTATTTTAGCTGTACAAATGATGGCTACAGGTGAACCTGATCTGATGAAGAAAATGATTGGTTATAAACAATCACTAAAGCAAAAAATAGTTAAGGCAAATCAGGAATTGTCAGAAATAAAATATAATTTTAAAACCAATTAATATATTACTGTTAAATAATAAAACAGGTAATTTTTCATTAATGATAATTTTGGGAAGCATTGAATACTTTGTAGCATTAATGCTTCCTGCTTCGCTTCATAGTGAATAAGAATCAGAATGGGTTACTTCCAGGCAATTTGGTACTGTGAACACTTTTCCCCTTTAGGTCATGTATCCTTAAGGGCTAATTAATAATATACTACTCCCTTAATGTTTCGGTTTATATAATCCGAAGAGAGGAGCCTTATTATCAATTTAAAAAGGAAAAGTTTTAGGAATTATTATTTATTCAACATTACTAAATTGAACCGGAAGTTTTCAATAATCAAACCATTTCTAAATTGGAGGATAATCCTTTTTAGAACTGTTTGCAGGTGTACCTTCTATTTTATGGGTGCTTTACAACCCCTGTTTGGAAGCAATAATTTACCGGCAGGAGCCAGGTCCAAAGCACTGTCACATGCGTCAGTATCATATTCTGATACCTGGTCTACCTATAATAACCAAGCCGGTATGGCTGGCATCACAGATATATCGGCCGGCTTTTATTTTGAATCGAAATTTAATATAGATCAGCTTACATCTCAGGCCTGTTCTGTAATTTTACCTACAGGATTTGGTTCTTTTGGTTTAAGCATTTATCAGTTTGGAAGTGGCAATTATAAAGAAAATAAGCTAGCACTGGCCTATGCAAAAAAGCTTACAAATAAATTCCAGGCGGGTATTCAAATGGATTACTTCTCACATTTACTTCC
>DASRQG010000613.1:0-4984 GCA_035645995.1 Mariniphaga sp.
GATTCTTTAATAATAGATTCGGCACAAAATAAAATTAAAATCATAAATCTATACGAATTAAAATCAGTATGACGAAACTATTAAAAAAGACAACCATCGCACTTGCTGCGGTTGGCCCGGGGTTATTTTTAATTGGCTATAACATTGGTACCGGAAGTGTAACCACAATGGCTAAGACGGGTGCAGAACATGGAATGGAACTATTTTGGGCCCTTGTTTTATCTTGTATATTTACCTTCATACTAATGGTTGCATATGGAAAAGTAACCCTTGTATCAGGAAAAACAGCTCTCACTAATATAAAGAGCGAATTTAAATATGGATGGCTTCTTGCAATGTATATTTTAATAGCTTTAATAATTGGAGAGCTGTTGGCTCTGATGGGGGTCATGGGCATTGTTGCCGATCTGTTACAGGAAGCAGTACGACTTTTATTTGATGTTGAGGAATTCAGCCGATTCTGGATCATAGCAATTATTTCAGTTGGCATCTATTTCCTGCTTTGGTTTGGCAGGTATAAAACATTTGAAAAGGTTCTTACTGTTTTTGTAATTCTGATGGGACTATCGTTCATTGTTGTATTTTTTATGGTTAAACCAGATTACACAACAATAGCTAAAGGACTCATTCCGGGCATCCCTGATACACCGGGAGCAATGGGACTGGTAGCAGCAATTGCAGGCACCACTTGTTCAGCAGCTGTATTTATTATGAGGAGTACAGTAGTTGCCGAAAAAGGATGGGACATTAAAAATCTCAAAGAGGAAAAAAGAGATTCAGCTGTTTCAGCATCAATGATGCTTTTCCTGAGTGGAGTTATTATGGCAGTTGCTGCCGGAACGTTACATGTAATGGGACTAAAGTTGGAAAATACGGTTGAAATGATACAATTATTTGAACCAATAGGAGGTAATGTAGCTGCTTTTATACTTATATTAGGTGTTGTAGGTGCAGGCCTTTCAACCATTTTTCCGATTGTTTTAATTGCACCCTGGCTTGTATCTGATTTTACCGGCAAGCCACGAAATATTCATTCAACCCAATCCCGTTTTCTGATTTTTGGTGCTATGATATTTGCTTTTGGAACTGTTTTTCTGGAACAACGTCCACCGGCATTAATGGTTTTTTCACAAGCTTTTCAGGCTGTAATACTTCCAGCTGTAGCTATTCCGATTTTATTATTAATTAATAAAAAAGGTTTAATGGGTAAAAATCAAGCCAATATGAAAGAAAACATAGGAATTTGGGCCGTCATTCTTTTCTCACTTATAACTACCTATTTTGCAATAACCGAATTATTGATGTAAATAAACAACGTATAAAACCTGACAATAGAAAATAAACAACTACATTTAATTTGAAACAGATTAAAAATAAAAATGAAAAATTCTGAATTAACAAAAGACAACCTCAAAGTAAAAATCTTTGAGAATGCTGACCTTTTAGGGGAGGCATCGGCTAATTCGGTTGCTGAATTACTTAATGCAGCAATTGAAGAAAAGGGTTTTGCCAACCTGATCCTGGCTACAGGTGCTTCCCAGTTTCAATTCCTTGAACACCTTCAGAAAAAGAAAATCGACTGGGAAAAAATAACTGTTTTCCACCTCGATGAATACAAAGACATTTCAGACAACCATCCTGCAAGTTTTCGTAAGTATCTCAGAGAAAGAATTCTTGAAAAAGTTCAGCCGAAGGAAGTTTATTATTTGAATGGTGATGCTCCTGACATTGAAGCAGAAGTAGCACGTTATGAGAACCTGCTTAAAGATCATCCAATTGATGTAGCATGTATTGGAATCGGTGAAAATGGACATATTGCATTTAACGATCCACCCGTAGCAGATTTCAATGATCCTAAACTTGTAAAAGTAGTAGAACTTGATGAAGCGTGTCGTAAACAACAACTGGGAGAAGGTTGGTTCCCCACCTTTGATGATGTACCAACTCATGCTCTAACGCAAACCATTACAGGCATCATGCGTTGTAAGGCTATTAGCTGTGTAGTTCCTGATGAAAGGAAGGCAGAAGCTGTGTATAACACATTAAATGCAGATATTTCAACTGCATGCCCTGCAACTATTTTAAGAAAACATCCAAATACGATTCTTTATCTTGATAAAGGATCAGCCTCTAAACTTGATAATTAGACATAATTGTCCGATTCACAAACAGAACAAGTGGTGTAATAATAACTTGTTCTGTTTATAAGCAATGAAACGAGCATTATGCAATGATTCAAGAAGGAGTTGAAATAATTATTATGCGAGTCCCATACAGAAATTAAAAACAATAATTTCGTATGAAACAATTGCTAAAACAGGACATTTAAAAAATACAAATAAATGATAGACAGAAGAAATTTTATAAAAACAAGTATCATTACCGGAATAGGAGTTTCGGCAGGCACATACGCTATGGGTAGTTCATTACAATCATCAGTAGCTGCAGGTAAAAAAGTAGGCATTATAGGCCTTGATACCTCTCACAGCATCGCATTTACAAAAACATTAAACAGTGCTGATGCAGGAAATAGTTACAATGGGTATAAAGTTGTAGCAGCCTATCCTAAAGGCAGCCTTGATATTAAGTCAAGCGTTGACCGCATTGAAGGCTATGTCAAACAAGTAAAGGACATGGGAGTAGAAATCACTGGTTCCATTGATGAGTTATTACAAAAGGTTGATGTAGTTTTGCTTGAAACCAATGATGGACGTCGTCACCTGGAACAGGTACTCCCGGTATTAAAAGCCGGCAAACGTGTATTTATTGACAAACCTATAGCAGCATCACTCGAAGATGCCATGATTATTTTCAGAGCTTCCGAACATTATGGGATTCCTCTTTTCTCTGCCTCTTCACTACGTTACATAAAAGGTGCAGATGAGATAAAAAATGGGTCGGTAGGTAAAGTAATGGGTGCTGAAACATTTAGTCCGGCTTCATTGGAAGAAACACATCCCGATTTATTTTGGTATGGAATTCATGGAGTAGAAACACTCTTCACCCTTATGGGAACAGGCTGTAAACAAGTAACCAGAGCCTTTACCCCTGGGATGGATGTAGTTGTTGGAGTTTGGGAAGATGACCGGATTGGTACTTTCAGAGGACTTCGTTCAGGAAAAACCGGATATGGGGGTACCGTATTTGGAGAGAAAGGCATAACAACACTTGGCTCCTATAATGGCTATAATCCACTTCTAAAAGAAATAGTAGACTATTTCGACACAGGTAAAGTTCCAATTGATCCGAAAGAGACAATAGAAATATTTGCATTTATGCAAGCAGCTGATGATAGTAAAAAGGCCGGGGGAAAACCTGTTTCTATTGAAAAGGTAATGGAAAAAGCACGTAAGAAAAGCAGTAAATTTAAATTCTGATTTCAGGATGATTATTAATATGAATGATTTTTACATTTAAAAGAAACTAATAAAAAAGAAGATCATGGACGAGAACCAAAAGAAAACAACCCGTCGGAGCTTTATTTCTAAAACCGGGACTTTGGCAGCAGGTATAACACTTGGGGCCAGTTCGGTAAGTGCAAAGAGTTATTCAAGAATATTAGGTTCAAATGAAAAAATCAGGATTGCATTTATTGGTGTTGGAAACCGGGGATCGCAGGTCTTGCATGAATTCATGAATGAACCTGATTGTGAGATAGCTGCACTGTGTGATGTATACGAACCTTATATTTTAAGGGATCGTTCAAAAGTCAATCCCAGATACATTGAAACCCGCCCCAGGCAAATTCCTAAAATGGGTGAAAATTTCTCCTCAGATGTAGGTCGCTATACCGACTACCGAAAAATGCTTGAGGATAAATCTATTGATGGAGTTTATATAGGGACACCTGATCATTGGCATCCTCTGCAGACCATCCATACAATACAGTCGGGGAAGGATGTTTTTGTTGAAAAACCACTCACCAAAAGCATTCATGAAGGACGCGCTATTATAAAAGCATGGGAACAAAGCAATCAGGTTGCAGGGGTGTGTCTGAACAGAAGAGGTTCCGGCACCTACCAAAAGTTAGCAAAGGAAGTTCCTGATGGAAAAATTGGTAAGGTAACATTTGCAATAAGTAACCACGTATCAAACATGTATTCCCAGGGAATTGGCAAGCTGAAGCCTGAAAGGCCGCCTAAAGATTTCAATTGGGATATGTGGCTGGGACCAAAACCTTATCGTCCTTATCAATACAATATTGCTCCATACATGTTTAGATGGTGGGAAGAATATGATAACCAAATATTGAATAATGGAGTTCATTCCCTTGATTTGATCCGCTGGCTGTTGAATGAGAAAGCACCTGTATCTATTACAACACTTGGTGGCAAATATGCAATAGATGATGATCGAACCATTCCGGATACCATGCAAACCATTTTTGAATTCCCCTCTGGTGCAATTGCAACATTTACACAATTGGAAGGAAGTTCAGGCAGTACTTTAAAACAAGGATTCCTCGAATTAAGGGGGACAAAAGGCACTTTAAATATAGCCGGTAATAATGGCTATAAAATAACTCCAACTGTAAGTGGTCAATTCCAAACTTGGGATAAACTTATGGAGGCAGAGACCTATGAAGTACCAACTGCCGGTAATGGGAAGCTAGCTGATGGCACATACATTAATCCGGGAGCAAATCTGGTGCGCAACTTCCTCGATTGTATTAAATCTCGTGAAATGCCAATAGTTTCATTGGAAGAAGGGCATCGTTCCACTAACATGGCACATCTTGCTACTATATCGTTGCATGTACAACAAACATTGAAGTGGGATGCTGAAAGAGAAGTTGTTACAAACTGTAAGCAGGCAAACGATTTATTGTCGTACGAATACAGGCAACCCTGGAAACTTCCTGTTTAAGTTTAAACACTAATCAGCAATTTTAATGGAAAGAAGAACATTTTTAAGGAACTCAGGAGCAATTTGCCTCCTGAGTCCTTTTACTTCACTATTAAGCTCTTGTAATAGGAACCCGGAT
>DASRQG010000614.1:0-13835 GCA_035645995.1 Mariniphaga sp.
ACAATAAAGTTCATTTTCTGATTCTCAATCACTTACACCGGGAGAGCCCATGGGGTATGATGAAACTGCAAACAAAGAAGTTACTACAATTGATTCTGAATTAGAGAATTATCTGAGCAGAGAGACTTCACGATTAAATTATCCGCTTAAGGTGGAAACGGTTGTTAAAAATGGCAGTCTGACTGATGAAATTGAATTAATTATTAAAGAGGTACCATCATGTAGTGTAGTTACCAGCTCGGAACCAGACAAGACTATTTTCGAAACAAAGGAGGAAATTTATGATTTTGTAAAAGATTCGGGAGCTTTATGTGTTCTGGTTCCTCCGGGTTACGAGTTCAGGGAGTATAATAAGATTTTACATCCGGTTGACTTTTCTTCCAATGAACTGGGAAAATATTCTGATTTGAAGTTCTTCTTTGATGCTTTCGATCCGATGGTTAATGCAGTTACTGTGGCTGCCGGTGAAGATAACCTGGAACTGGAACTTAAAAGTAATTCGTGGATGAATATTGCGAAGGATACCCTGCTGCCTGCCAAGGTAAAGGCCAATATTCTGAAAGGTGATGATAATGTTGAAACCATTGCAGGATATCTCATGCGAAATGAACATGATCTGGTTATGTTGTTTCAGCATAAGAAAAACCTGTTCAGAAAGAATTTCAAGACTGCAATGGTAGGAGAGATTATTGAAAAAACAAATACACCGGTGTTATATTTTTATCGTAAATAGGTTTTTAGGTTAACAACAATTAAATATTCAAGCAATGAAGCACAGTCTAAAGAAACTAAAAAAGTTCTCACTACAGGCAACTGACGGAGAGAAAGGAAAAGTTAAAAACTTTTTATTTGATGATGAAACCTGGGTAATCAGATATCTTGAAGCCGATTTGGGCAACTTTTTTAATGAAAAACGGGTAATTATACCGCGACAACAACTAAGCACTCCAATATGGTCCGAGAAACATTTTCCGGTGAAGTTAACAGTTCAACAAATTGAGCACTCCCCCGGATTAGAATTTGAGTTGCCGGTTTCGAGGCAATATGAAACACGATTGCTGGAACATTATCAGCTGCTGCCATACTGGCCAGAGGCTATAGCAGGGTATGCCGGCAGAGAATCCTTATTAGGGAGTGGCTATCCTTTTAGTGTACCACGCAATGTTGAAGTTGAAGACCCTCAACATACACATTTACGTAGTTTTAACGAAGTTACAGGATATTATATAAAAGCTGTAGATGACCAATTTGGTCATATTGAAGACTTAATAATTGATGATACAACCTGGCAAATTCTGTTTGTAATAATTGATACAAAAAATTTGAGCCCATGGAGTAAGGAAGTTATTCTTCCCATCGAATTGCTTGAGGAGATTAGCTTTTTGAACAAGGAAGTAACCATTAACATGAATAAAGAGGATATTAAAAATGCCCCTGAGTATGATTCTTCTTTAGATTGGTCGGATAATTTTGAGGGTGAGGTATATGGTTTTTATGGCTCACGGGTCAGAAGGCCATAAACCATTATAAATTTGTCAGTAATTAATGAAATATTCCACGGGAACATTGTTAAATATGTTCCGTGGAATTATTAGCATCGGCAATCTGTGCATCAAAATTATTTGACTGACACCTTCCCGGGCCAAGCAGTTGTTTTGATTTCTTGAAAAACACCTCGATAGTCCAGCCGATTTCGATGTGGCTGCAGACTCTTTTTCTTATGGATTAAACGCAGGTCCGAATGCCTTGTTTAAATAATCCATTATCTTTGACTGACCCCAGTGGTTATACCTGGCTGAGCGATAACTGGAGGAGTCTGTTGGCAGGCGCTGTTGGCGTTTCGGTTGCTATTTTAACAGCAGGTACAGGCACAGCAGGCAGCATAGCTTTAGGGCAGGCAATTGTTTATTTTTTACACAACTTGTGTGGTGAAATATCACACAAATAACACCATAATATTCAGCTAAAGTTACTATGTGTATTATCTGTAGAATCTTGGAGATTCTATATTATTCCAATAATAATGGCATAATTTTAGAAATTACTTTTGTTAACAAATAAATACAGAAGAAAATGGACCTGATTATTGCCGACATTATTACTAAAGATGTTGTTGACCAACTTAAATGGGATGATCGTGTTGATGATTCTCATATCAGAGTTAAAGTAACTGAAAATCATGTATTTCTGGAAGGATACGTAGATAGCTATGCCTCTAAAATTGCAGCATCACATGATGCATATTTAGTGCCTGGTGTGAAGCATGTAGTAAATAATTTAGAAGTCAGGTTAACTGAACCTTCAAATGCACCTACTGATGAAGAAGTCTCTCGAAAAATACAGGAATTACTCAAATGGAATGTTAAAATTGATGCATCTGGTATAGAAGTCACAACACACTCCGGAGTAGTAACATTACGTGGAAACGTTTCATCTTTTTGGGAAAAATTTGAAGCAGAAGATATTGCTTCCCATACGCTTGGTGTAACAGGAGTTACCAATCAGCTTGGTGTGAAAGTTTCAAAAACTGTAGTTGATGAGGAAATAGAACGTGATATTAGAAATGCTTTTGAACGTAGTATACTTATAGATGAGAGCAAAATAATTATTGACTGCAGCAGAGGGGAGGTGCGCATATCGGGAAGCGTGGCAAATTATGCAATTAAAAGGGAAGCGCTTGATATTGCAAATTACACGAGAGGAGTGGCTAATGTAATTGATGAAATTACTATCGAATAATTTTAATGGAATTTGCCATGAAAAAAAAGCCTGTATTGTTGATAGATAATACCAGCCCTGTTAGTTGTAGTTTCATGCGTTTCATTATAAACAGTGGAGGGCTTGATGTTTTTAGTTTTTTATCCATTAGGTCTGAGGAAGGTAAGGTTTTAATGGCCCAACACGAAGTAACCAATAGCGAAAGGAAAGTTCTTATATTACTGGAAGATGGAAAAATTTTCACCGATACGATTGCATTCATTAAAACAGCAAGTAAAATAAGCGGCATTATTCCATTGGTATACTGGTATGCTTATATGCCGGGAAAATCGTTAAATAAATGTATGTCGTAATTCCTTTAATAGCCTTCTTTTATAATTTTCGTGAATCGAGGAAGGAGCCACTTTTGTAATTAAATGCTTTTTCAATAGCTTCCGCATTTATTTTAGCTGCTTCTTCAGGCTCAGGCATTTCACCTGCAATACGCGAATGTTTTAACCGTGCAACTACAGGGTAATGTTCATTTTCAGGGAAATCATAAATATAATCTTGCATTTTTGTTTTTATAAGACCCGGGGCCAGAGCTGTGAAATGGGTATTGGTATGTTCTTTAGCATAAAGATTAATGAGCATATTCAAGGCAGCTTTTGAAAGAGAGTAGGCATTCCAGCCACGAGCACCTGAGACTGCAGCTCCGGATGATATTGCTACCACCTGCCGAATCTCCTTTATATGATTGAATAAGGTATCTATGATCATTTTATTGGACCATACATTAATTTTCATTACTTCCTGTATTTCATCCAATGTAGTGTCCTTCATATCCTTAATTTCTTTTAATATGCCTGCATTAAGAATAACCAGGTCTAAACGTTCAAGTCCATTTAGAAAGGAAACAAGATTGGTTTCAACCTCATTGAAATTTGATAAATCCTGAAAAAGAAATCGAAAGTTGGCGTAGGATTTTAATTCAGGGTTTTGTTTTCTACTGATGCCATAAACATGATAGCCTTTGTTTAGATAAAACTTTGCAAATCCGTATCCCAAACCTGAACTAGTACCTGTAATCAAAACGTTCATTTTTATTCTGTTTTATTCAATCTATTATATTGTATACAACCTGTGAAACGAAAAATTTGTTTCAAAATATTTTTATATAAGGGCTTCGTTCCTGTCAAAATTATTAAGATGGCACGATATTTTAGGTATAATAAGGAAGGATATTAAAACTATAGACTATGGAAGGTTTTATATGGGGTATTCTTTACCTGCTGATTATCGCTTTTTTAATAACTCTTTTTTTTAGATTCTTATTGAAAGTAAGTGGTCCATGGGGTAGTTTTTGGGCATTTTTTATAATCATCTTATTGGCAGTCATTGCTGCTGACATCTGGATATCACCTATTGGACCCCATTTCGAAGAACTATATTGGGTGCCACCTATAGCTGCAGGCCTTGTTGTAGCGTTATTACTAGCTGCTACCACACCAAGTCCGAAAGCCCGAAGTGAAATGACTACTAAAAATGAAAGAACAAAAGAAGAGGCTGTTGCTGTCGCTTTAGGGACCTTCTTTTGGTTTTTGATCATTTTTCTGGTGATATTAATTATTGCAGGCATTTTTATTGATAGCTGAGCTGATTTATAATGATTGTGGAATCATATCCATTGGATGGATATATAAAGCCTAAAGTTGAATTTCAAGTTTACCAGTCCTGCTGATTTGTGAGTAATTTTAAATTCATTCGCCTCAAATGTTAGTAAAGACCTGCCTATGTAACATAGATTCTGTTTTCTGTGAAAGGTTCCCCGGGGATTTATATTAACTAATCAGTTCAGCACGATTAAAAATTTATAAGGTGTAATTACAAATGCTAAAGTTAAAATTGGTTCAGAAGTTGCAATATTTGAATCGATTAAGTTCAAAGGATGTATTATGAAGATATTAAAGCCGGTATTTGCTAAAATTAAAAAGCCCTTACGTTGGATTAAAGTTTTTCTAAAACAAAAATTTGGTTGGCTGGATAAACCAAGGATTGTTCCGTACAGGGGATACGGAAATGAAAGAGATATTTTTATAAGAGGAATGGTGATTGAGGATAAAGGACTAGCGAAACCGGGAGATAAACAAAGGGTATGGCATAATTTAATTGCAACCATAAAACGATTTTCATCCGATGAAATTCCGGGAGTGAAAGTAAGAGCTGAGCTATTAGGACAATCGTCAATTATGGAAACAGATGATCTGGGTTTTTTTGATTTTCATTTCCACTTCAAGGATAAGAGAGAGGCCTTACTGGCCAAAGAATGGCATACTGTACATTTTGAATTGCTTGATGAAATTGTTGAGAATCAGCCTTTAATTTATGCCACCGGAGAAGTGAGAGTGGTTCCTTTAAAACAAGAACGAATTATTGTTTCCGATATTGATGATACTGTTATGGTTTCACATGCCACACAAACTTTTAGGAAACTGCGTTTGATGCTGTTTAAAAATGCGCATACCAGAAGCCATTTTTCAAATGTTGATATCTTTTACAATGCATTGGCTGAGGGCAAAGAGAAGAATGACAAGAATCCTTTCTTTTATGTTTCGAGCAGTGAATGGAATTTATATGACTTACTCGAGGATTTTTTCACTATACATAAAATACCCAAAGGAGTTTTTATGCTCCGTACTTTAACTTATTCTATCTATAAATTTTGGAAATCGGGGGGAGGAAGTCATGAACATAAATATGAGAAAATAAAACTATTAATGGAATTTTATCATGGTTCTAAATTTATATTGATAGGAGACAGTGGCCAGCATGATCCTTCTATTTATTCCAGGGTAGCAATGGATTTCCCCGGAAGGGTTGAGGTGATATACATCCGTAAAATCAGATCAAAAAGTTATTTGGAAAACAATGAAAACCTGTATAAGAAACTTGCTAATGTTGGAACAATTTATCTAGAGGTACAGGAGACCCATGAGGCAGCTCATCATTCAACCAAAAATGGTTTTACTTCCATCGATCTACTAGTAGATATTTGATCAATATCTAGCAACAGATTTATGCAATTGACTGAGCTAATTCTTTTAAAAGAATTCGTACCTGATATACATTTTTAATTCTGTACTGTGCAGCAGAGGATTCTGCTCCGGGGCCAACCTGTATTCCCAAGCCCCATCCTGTAAGTGATTTGTATGCATCTTCATCAGTTGTGTCATCACCGATGTAAATAGGAATATATTTGTTTTTGTCGGTTAACCCAAGTTTCTCCAGAATCCACAAAACTGCTTTTCCTTTATCCCATTCAATAGCTGGTTTTACCTCTATAATTTTCTTACCTTCATCCATTTTAAGTGATTCAGACCCTTGAAGCAATTTAATTACTTTCTTTTTAATTTCAGGATAATCTTCCATTGATGCATTTCTATAGTGAATAGCAATAGCGTATCGCTTCCTTTCAAACTGAACTCCTTTAATCTTATTATTAAATTCCAGTTGCAAATCTTTCTCAAATTGATCTAACAATGGTAGTATCTCTCTGGTTTTTTCATGTTCATGGTAAAGACCATCCGGCCCTGAAATACGAAAACCATGACTGCCGGCATAGATTAATTCATTGAGACCAATTTTTTGTTGCAGATCATCCATATCTCTTCCACTAACTGCAGCAACTGTAAATACAGAAGCACAATCCTTTAATACATTTTTCATTTCTTCTGAAATAACTGCATCATCAGGATTCTGAACTATTGGTGTGAGGGTTCCGTCATAATCGAGGAATAAGACAGGGGTTTTTTGTGAAACAGCTTCCATAATTCTTACATATTGAGATGCAAAGGGTAAGGTTGGTTGTGAAAACCACAACTTGATATCCGGGTCATTGTATAAATCTAATTCATCGAAGTTGTCAATAACAATATCTGCACCACCTTCACTAAGCTGTTTTTTGTTTTGTCTTCTGTTTACACCAACTACCAATCCAAAATTAGCCTTGCTGCCTGCCTGAACTCCGGCTACAGTGTCATCAAATAAAATACAGGATTCAGGCGGGTAACCCAATTCTTTAACAGCCTCAAGATATAAATCTGCTTCAGGTTTTTCCTTAAATCCCATTTTGCGGGAGGCATGTCCGTCAATTTTAATGTCGAACAAGTCTTTTAGTTCTGAACGTTTTAAAGCCTTTTTAAAATTCTCATCCGAAGAAACAATAGCCGTTTTAATTCCTTTCTCTTTCCAGGCTCTAATTTGGGCAACTGCTTTTTCATAGACGTGAAGATGCCCTTCACGGAGTAAATGGGAGAATAGCTTTGATTTCTTTTTTTCAAGTCCACAGATTGTATTAAAATCTGCCGGTTCATTTTGGCTGCCAAAATGAAGATTTATATTGTATGAATTAAAAAACTGCTTTACCCGGTCAAATCGGGGTTTACCTTCAAACCATTTATGATAATCTTCTTCCGAAAATGATTGAGGCAGTTTGTTAAGTCTAAAATATTCATTAATAATAGCCTCCCAGGCAGTTTTATTAATTGCGGCTGTTCGTACGATTACCTCACTCATATCAATTATAAGCGCTTTCATTTTTTTTGTTTTAATTTCCTTGATGTTGTTTATATCAATTTAAAGGTATTGAATATATAACAAAAGAAAAGGATTATTGACAAACAAGGAATGCAATTATTCCGTGCCTGAGGCAATAATCCTTCATATCTGTCTTCTTTCAATCTATACTTGTGTATCAGCTATTCCTTAATCCATTGCAAAGCATTTTCTACGTCCTCCTTTGGAAAATATTTAATCTTTCCCAGAATAAAAGGATTTGCAATTCCTGCAATTATTCTCTGCCATGTTTTATCCCCTGCAACAGCAACCTTGCTAATGTGGGCGTAATGATTAAGGTACATTTTTACGTCGCTAACCATAGCTTCAGGTTTAATAGCATCAATATTATTCATTAATATAAAGAACTTAATTTTTCCAAATTCATTGACTTTTTTATCAATCAGTGGATTTATTTTTTCATAATCGGCTTTGGTAATATTACCTTCCACTTGAATTGCGATAACGTCATCTTTTGTATAATCAAGTACTTTAAACATTTTGCGGATTTTTATTTCTGCTATTGAATACCAAATGCAAAATACCTGATTCTGTCGGGTTCTGCTTCATAAATACCTTCCAGCATTACACCTCCTTTGGTGTTTTCAAGTAGCTTACCTACATCTTCAGGTGTACGAACATTTTTACCATTAATTTTTGTGATAATGAATCCTTCCTGCATATCTGTTTCACTACGCAAGAGGCCTGGGTATAATCGAGTCACTTGCACACCTCCGTCTATATTCAGTTCTTTGGCAAGATCTTTTTCTATACTTCGTAATTCAGCTCCAATTTCTGAATTCATTGTGCCTCTTGAAGTCTCTGATATTTCGGTTGCTCCTTCAATATTTTGAAGAACAGCAGTTCGTTGAATTTCTTTTCCATTACGATTAATTACCATTTCAATCTCATCTCCGGGACGTTGCCTTGCGACCATTTCCTGCAGTTGAGAAGATTGATTGATTCTTCTTCCCTCAATCTCTACTACGACATCACCTTTTTGTAGTCCGGCTTTTTCTGCAGCGCTTCCAACGATCACACTATCAATATAGGCACCTGAATTTACTTTAAGATCTTCATCGCGTGTAAGCTGAGCATTTACACTAAAAATTTGAACGCCCAGGTAGCCTCTTTGAACAGTACCAAACTCAAGGAGGTCACCAATAACCTTATTGACTAAATTAGATGGCACTGCAAATCCGTAACCGGAATATGCACCTGTGGGACTAGCAATGGCAGTATTGATACCAACCAGTCCTCCCTGCATATTAACCAATGCGCCGCCACTATTACCAGGATTAATTGCAGCGTCGGTTTGAATAAAAGCTTCGATAGCAAATTCGTTATCCAGAATTTGTATACTTCTTGATTTGGCACTTACTATCCCTGCTGTTACTGTTGAGTTAAGATTGAATGGATTCCCCATTGCCAATACCCATTCACCCACTTCTATATCATCAGAGTCAACCATTGGAATAGAAACCAAGTTTGTCTCATTGATCTTAATGAGTGCCAGGTCGGTAGTAGGATCTGTTCCTATCACACTAGCTTTATAAGCTCTGTTATCGTGAAGGGTTACAAGTATTTCATCAGCATTCTCAACAACATGATTATTGGTAACGATGTAACCATCGGAATTGATAATTACACCCGATCCTGTTCCTCTTCGTTGAGGTTGTTGTCGCTGTTGTGGTTGACGCTGTTGTTGATCCCTTTGTTGTTCCTGATACTGCCTGAAAAATTCTTCTCCGAAAAACTCCCAAAAAGGATCAGGTAACGTACGATTACCCGGCCTTTGTTGTATGGTCTGCATAGGACTTATATGAACCACTGCATCCATCAGTTTTTTTGAAATTTCGGTAAAATCCAGTGGTACGATTTCACCATCCTGATCCATAGCATATAAAGTATTAGTACCGGGAACTTCATGCAGATGATCGACCTTAATCACTTTTGATTGTCCTATTCCCAGTGCCAACACCAACGCAATGGTAAGGACACTTCCGGCTACTGCTGATAAAAATGCTACAGAATATTTTTTCATGGATTTTATGTATTAAGATGTGCTTCAAGTGTTATATCTATTCCGGCCAGTGCTTTTGAAACAGGGCATCCAGCTTTAGCCTGTTCGGCAAGCTTTATAAATTCATTCTCATCGATTCCCTTAACTGTGCCTTTTAGATTTAATGCACTTTTGCTGATGCGAAAACCACCGTCAGCTTTTTCAATTGTTACTACTGCTTCTGCTTCCAGGGCTTGAGGTTCATATCCTGCATCATTAAGAATTCCGGAAAGTGCCATTGCAAAACATCCTGCATGTGCAGCCGCTATTAACTCTTCCGGATTGGTCTGATTTCCACTTTCAAAACGGGAACTGAAATTATATGGTAAAGTCTTATCCAGTGTTTCAAATTTCAAAGATCCTTTTCCGTTTTTTAAACCACCTTCCCATTTCGCAAATGCTTTTCTGTTTTTCATTTTGTAAGAATTTTTAATTAATGTTATTTATTTGCTTTAATATTTTTCAATAATCAAAGGATTATTTAATATGTTAATATTATGCCAAAAATATGTTTCTGATGCAGGATGCTTCATTTATAAAGGTTTGAACAACAAAACTGTTCACTATGTTGAATAAAGCCTCATCTGTGTGTAATATTTCTTCATTTAAGGCAATTTAATTTCCTTCAGTCATCATGTTCGACGTTCAGCCATTCAAAAATTTTTTCGGTATCACTTTTTCTGCAAAGTTCTGAACCGGGAGTCATTGTTGCCGCTGTTCCGGCTGCAACACCATATCGGATAGCTTTCTCGGGCCAAAAACCTTTAAGGCAGGCATAAATAACTCCGGCTACCATAGAATCGCCTGCTCCTACAGCACTAACTACCGGCATTACCGGCGGCACTACATATTCCAGGTTATCACGTTGAGCGAGTAATGCTCCTTTAGCGCCCAGAGAAACTATCAATACTTTTGCATATCCACGATTTAAAATTTCACGTGCTGCTTCATCAAGTTCCATTCCTGTTATGTTCTCATTGCCAATCATCTCACCCAACTCACGCAGGTTTGGCTTTGCAAGGTAAACGCCCTTTTCAAGTGCAAGTTTCAAGGCAGGACCGGAGGTGTCAACTACCATATTAACGTCATTGTTCCTGGCCCATTCTGCGATCCGGGCATAAAAATCATCGGGAACACCCGGAGGCAGGCTGCCACTGGCAATAATGTAATCGGGGTGGGGCGTTACTTCATCCAGTACCTTGAACACTTCCTTCCACTCACTTTCCTGTATTTCAGGTCCCGGCATAATAAACCTGTACTGGTCACCTGATTTTTCATCTGTAACCATGATGTTTTCACGGGTGTTTTCTTTTGTTTTTATAGCTTTAAATTGAATTTTGTCGTTTTTTAATAAACTTTTTAACCGGTCACCGGTTTTACCACCTGCTAAAAAAATGGCTTGGGAATCATATCCTAATTTTTTCAATGCCCTTGATACATTAATACCACCTCCTCCAGGTTCAAATACCGGGGGGCCACATCGTGTTTTTTTAGTTGGAACAACTATTTTTGCATGGGTCGATAAATCAACAACCGGATTCATTGTAAGGGTTACAACTTTCATGATTTCGGAATTTTTTATTGATAGTGTGTTATTTTCAACATATTAAGACGTGAAAAGTTTGCGGTATCTTGCTGTGTTAAATCGTTTTTTTCCTATTTCAGAATGCCTTCGGTTGATTCTTCATCTTTAATACTGTTGCTTATCATATTCGATGTAGTAAGTATTCTCTTGATGAATTCCACTAAACCCAATACATTAAGTGGGTTGATGTGCATCATCATAATAAAAATAATACATGAATTTAATCTGAAAATACATATGAGCCACCCTCCAGATAGTTCCTCTATTCCTTGTTTTGGATCGATATAATACATGATTACTGGATGTATCGAGACATCTTGCCGTTTGTATAAGGTTTCCTGATTGGAATTGAAAATGTACTTGAAATTTATTTTTTAGTAATTTAAAAGTGTCAACTGTTTGAACTGTTATTTTCAAAAAGTAAATTAGCCAGAATAATTAAGAGCGGTACTGAAACTGGATGAATTTTAATAAGAATAAAAATGATGAGATGGCTGTGTATCATCGAATGATTGAAGGTGATAAGAATGCATTTCAATTTTTTTTTGAGGTATATCATCTTGATATATATTATTTTATAAATATGTATGTTAATAATGAATCAATATCGGAAGAGCTCGTTCAAGACATCTTTATTGATTTTTGGGAAAAGAGACGAAAGATAAAGATACAAACTTCAGTCAAGTCATATCTTTTACAAATGGCAAAGAACAGAAGCCTTAATTTTCTCCGGCATGAAAAAGTGAAATTAAATACTCATCTAAATATTGCTAATACTACAGTAATGACTTATGAAATGCCTTCATCAACGCTTGATTCAGAAGAGTTGCGAGATTTAATTGAAAAAGCTGTTCAAAAATTACCTTCTAAATGTCGTCAAATTTTTCGTCTAGCCAGAGAGGAAGAATATTCATACAAACAAATTGCAGATCAGTTAGGAATATCGTCTAAAACTGTTGAGAACCAAATGGGCATTGCCCTTCGAAAGTTAAGAGATTATCTTAGACCGTATTATAATGATATTTTCCTTTATATTTCTTTTTTCATATACTTCTTTTGAAATTCGATTTTAAGATTATTTATATTTTTCAAGATATTTTTTGAGGGATAGTCTAGCGTAAAGTGTCTAGTTTAAAAATAAATTGAATGAAGGTGAATAATATTCCCTGGGACTTAATATTACGATATCTTGAAAAACAGGCTACTCCTGACGAAGAATTACTTCTGGAAGCTTGGCTTGGTGTAGATGATCATTATGAAGTTTTTCTTGAGATAAAAACAATTTATAATCTTACTTCCAAATATCCTGCTAGTCGTAAACCAGATAAGGATCAGTTATGGGAAAAAATAAATAGCAGAATAGAAAGTCCAAGACAGCCCTTATTTTCATTTAAAAAACCTTTTAAATATGCTGCTGCAGCAATTATTCTCTTTTTATTAGGTTTTTCATTTTCTTGGTTATTAAACTCCACTCATCACGAAGAAAAGAAGCAGTATTCTGAAATTATTGCTCCATCTGGTCAAAAAACTATGGTCATATTACCTGATAGTTTTTCCGTGTGGCTCAATTCCGGGTCTTCACTTAGATATAGCGATAATTATAATAATCAGGAGCGTGAGGTTATTTTAAGAGGGGAAGCTTTTTTTAATGTAAAATCAGATAAAAATAGAGTTTTCAAAGTTCAATCCGGAATGCTCTTAGTTCAGGTATATGGAACTTCCTTTAATGTTAAAAATTATGAGGAAGATAATTTTCAGGAAGTAACTGTCAATGAAGGGAGGGTTGGTGTATTGGAAAATGCATTAGAATTGGGACAACTTCTTCCAGGAGAACAAGCTCTTTTTAACAAATCATCAAGAAATATAGCTTTTTCAACAGTTGATCCTTCTATTATAAGTTCATGGAAGGAGGAAGAACTGGTATTTAACCAGACTCCCTTAAATAAACTGATTAAATATATGGAACGATGGTATGGGGTAACTATTGAAATCAAAAATCTCGAAGCTATAAAGCATAACTATACATTTACTATTAAAGACGAATCAGTAGCTGAAATTCTTGAAAAAATTAAGTGGATTACTCCTATAAAATATACCATAAATGATAAAAATATAATAATAGAATATATGAATTAAAATATTGCCTATGAGATGACTAGTGCTATTGTATTTTAAAAAACAGGCTTGTCTGTGAAACAAGCCTGAAATTAACAAATTGTTTAATCGCAGTAACTCTTCAGACAAATTGAAGCTTGTATTAGAAGAGGGAACTGCAAAGCAAACGTAAAAATATGAATAAAAAAGTACAAAAACTGGATAAAAAGTATATAAATCCAGTACTTAAGCCATTGTTGACCATGAAACTGATTTTAATGCTAATTTGCGGAATAGGGTTATTAACCAGTACTGCAGAGAAAAGTTATTCCCAAAACAAAAAACTCTCCTTTTCCTTTCAGAATGTTAGGTTAAAAAGTGTTTTGGAACATATTGAAAAGAATTCCGAATTTTCTTTTATGTATGAAAGTAATAACATTGAATTGGAATCTCTTGTTGATGTTACTGCTAAGAATGAAACAATTGAAGTTATACTTGAACGTCTTTTAGAGAATAACCTTGGTTACAAAATAGCAGGTAGGCACATACTTCTTTTCTCATTTGAAACAACAGATAGAGAAGAAATAGGTGTATTGCCTCAAAAAGAGGAACGACCTGTTTCAGGTGTGGTTACCGATGAAGAAGGACAGTTGTTACCCGGAGTTACTGTAGTGGTTAAAGGTACCACTCAGGGTACTGTAACTGATGTTAATGGCACGTATGCACTTCCGGATGTGCCTGAAGATGCAGTTTTAGTATTTTCGTTTATAGGAATGAGAACCC
>DASRQG010000615.1:0-5725 GCA_035645995.1 Mariniphaga sp.
CATCGATCATACGCAGATAGCTATCCTCATTGACTTGCCAGTTATCATTATCGATCTTGCTTTTCCAATCTTCAGCACGACGGGTTACATCACGGTATCTGTCACCCGGATCGGGGTGTGTGGATAAAAAAGTTGGAATACCGCCAGGCCCTTCAGTGCCACTCATTCTGCTGAGGGTATTAAAAAAGTTGGCCATTTGTTGTGGATCGTAGTGTATTTTGGAAGCATATTCAACACCCAATTTATCAGATTCCCGCTCATGGTCACGACTAAACTTCAGGAACAGCAGCTCCATGCCTTGCATAGCGTACCCTGCAAAGTCACGGAATTGTTCAGATGCTATCATACCACCAATCAGCAACAACTGTCCTAATTGCTGCTTACTCTGCTGACTTACAGTATGGCGGGCAGTTACATGGCCCATTTCATGCCCTAAAACACCCACCAGCTCTGCTTCATTATTAAACTGAGCCAGGATTCCGCGGGTGAAATAAATATACCCTCCCGGGACAGCAAATGCATTTACAACCGGTGAATCCAGTATTCGAAAATGAAATTGCAGATTTGGCCGATGTGAGATTTCAGCCATTTCATTCCCTTTTTCCTGTATAAAGGCAAGCAATTTATCATGTTTATATTCACCAAAAGTGGCAACAACCTGGGGATCGTATTCCTTACCCATGGCTATTTCCTGTTCTTCTGACATTAACATTATCTGCCTTTTACCAGTAACAGGATTAATTGCGCA
Source organism: Mariniphaga sp. (assembly GCA_035645995.1). Classification (GTDB taxonomy): domain Bacteria; phylum Bacteroidota; class Bacteroidia; order Bacteroidales; family Prolixibacteraceae; genus Mariniphaga. The sequence goes on from DASRQG010000615.1 coordinate 749, forward strand.
GGAGGGAACTATCAATATTGCGCAAACAATCAGCAGATTTCTTACCAGAACATTTATTGGCCTCATATTTTCTTTTATTAAATTGTTTTACTTGTATGTCAATATAAAAAATAAAATTCCTGCACCTTTTGTTTAGTCAGGTTTTACTATTTTTATGATTTGCAAATATAAATATGGTACTTTTATTTTGAACAAATGAAACGAGTATGATGGAAAGATCACAAAAGATGATAAAAATTCATCATGTGGGTTACATCCAGCCATTGTAAACAATTATTATTTTATGATATGAAGATTATTTTATACTTACTCATACACCTCATCCTAATATTTACATATCATACAGGAAGTACCCAAAATGATATAAAATCTTCAATTTCTCAATCACGAATTAAGGAATATGTAGATTTTCTGGCCTCGGATGAATTAAATGGACGTGGAATTGGCAGCCCTGAATTAACCAAAGCAGCTCATTATATACAGGAACAATTAATTAAACTGAATGTTAAGAAACCTCCGTCAGGGTACCTTCAGCCATTCACCCTGACACGAATATCAGCTGACAAAACCAATTCGACCATTACTGTTAGTAACAAGAAAGGAAGAACAAAAAAACAAACCAACCAATTTGTTGCTTTGAATCAAACAAAAGATACTGTTACGATAAATGGTGAATTTATATTTGCAGGTTTTGGCCCTTCACTCAATTCTGAAGGAAATACCAGTCAAACATTACCGGACATTAATGGAAAGATCGTACTTTACTCTGCAGGTTCACCACAGCTTTATCTGAATAAAGCTTCAGGAGAATGGAACAATCCACTGGAGCAAAAAAAGATTGAGGCATTGTTTCGATCAGGAGCCAAAGCCCTTATTCTGGTAACCAGTCCTGAGGATACAGAAAATATTACTTACCGGCATTTTGAAAATCTATCGGAACGGCAAAAATATTCGTTGCCCAATAAATCCTCCGACAACAGCAGGGCGATATTCATTGTACATCCCCAAACTGCAGAGAAATTGATGCGTGGCAGTTTTAACTGGTCGAAAGCTTTGGCTAAAGCAGCACATCAAAATGACGAAAGCTTTATATCTGTTGACAATAAAAACATCATCATTCAGTCAATATTGAACCGAGAAGCAGTGCCGGCGATGAATGTTGCAGGATATTTAGAAGGCAGTGATTCGATTCTGAAGCATGAGCATGTCGTGTTTATATCACATTACGATCATTTAGGCCGGAATGAAGATGGTGAAATATTTAACGGTGCTGACGATAATGCCTCGGGAGTAGCAGCAGTTCTGGAGACAGCAGGATTATTTTCCTATACAGAACAAAAGCCAAGGCGAAGTATTGTATTTCTCTTCCCGTCAGCTGAGGAAGTTGGGTTATTAGGCTCCGGCTATTACAGTCAAAACCCGGTTTTTCCACTTGAAAACACAGTTGCATGCATCAATCTCGATATGGTGGGACGGGTATCTGAACCTCGTGATTCTGTCTGGGCCAATTCACCCAAACCGGCAAAAGACTTCAATGGCATTTATGTTCTTGCCAACAAATTTGATCCTACATTAAAAACAATAGCAGACAGCACTTGCAGACAACTTGAGCTTGTTCCTGATCATTCACTGCCTGAACGTTTTTTTTATTCCAGTGATCATTATCATTTTCATAAAAATAAGGTTCCGGTATTGAATTTCTCAACCGGCTATACAGCAGACTATCACAAAATAACAGATACTTCTGATCGGATAAGAACTGATAAAATTCAACGGGTTGTGCAACTTTGTTACCTGGTAGGAATGGAACTTGCAAGTAAAGATTCCTCCCAAAATTATCTACAAGAGAAGAAATAATTACGGATATTTATCATTTGAAAATCAAATACACGCTTTATGAAAATTGTGATTCTTGATGGATATACTGTTAATCCCGGCGATTTAAGCTGGGCAGGCATAGAAAAATCAGGTGAACTTAAAGTATATGACCGAACGGCAGCTAATAAGACTGTTGAACGGTCGAAGCATGCAGATGCTGTTTTTACCAATAAGGTTATATTTAACAAGGAAGTAATAGATCAACTTCCTGAATTAAAATTTATTGGCGTACTGGCCACCGGATATAATGTGGTTGATCTGGAAGCAGCAGCTAAAGCCGGTATCATAGTAACAAATATTCCCGCATACAGTACAGCATCTGTAGCACAGATGGTATTTTCACATATACTTCACCAGACACAAAATATATCAATCCATGCATCATCAGTTAGAAAAGGAGATTGGACAAAATCAATTGACTTCTCCTATCACCTGACACCTCAAACTGAGTTGGCAGGAAAAACATTGGGGATAATAGGATTTGGGCAGATTGGCCAGATGGTAGCTAAACTCGGGATTGCGTTTGGCATGAATATCTTATTTAATAACAGGAGCATTAAAGAGACAGACCTGGAGGCCCGTCAGGTAAATTTGGATACGCTCCTAAGTGAAAGTGACTTTATAAGTATCAACTGCCCATTAACAAAAGAAAATGAAGGTTTCATCAATGCAGATGCTATTGAAAAGATGAAACCTACCGCGATATTAATAAACACCGGCCGTGGCCCGTTAATTAACGAATATGATCTGGCAGAAGCTCTAAACAGGGGCAGAATTGCAGGGGTAGGGATTGATGTTTTATCAACCGAACCACCCGCATCAGACAATCCGTTGATTACCGCTGAAAATTGTTATATCACCCCCCATATTGCATGGGCAACTACAGAAGCACGCAGCAGGCTAATTAAAATCGCAACTCAAAACCTAAAAGATTTTATTGACGGCAGTCCCCGAAATGTAGTAAATTAAACCCACTGTTTATCCCTACATTACAAATTTAAGTTACTGAATAATAATACAGGGGTTAGTTATATTATTAAACTTCCAATCGGAACAACATACGATCAGCTTTTTATGAAAAAGGAAGAACTTATTGATTTAATAGAATCGTGGGAGAATTTTGAACTGGTAGCTATAAAAATTTCGGAAGAGCCTAAGTATCTGGAACTACTTTTTGATATTATTCTAAACAGCAATAATCCCAAAAGATGGAGGGCAGCCTGGATTGCTGATAAGGTGAATGATAAACATCCCGAACTGATAGCACCATTTATAGAAAAAATTATTACCAGCCTGGGGCCACATATTGATTTCAGCTCAAAAAGGCATCTGCTAAAACTCATAAGTTTACATACAATCCCCGAGGAACATTATTCTTCTCTGTTGGACTACTGCCTCAATACGATGGTATCATCAAAAGAGCCGGTGGCAATAAGGGTACATGCCATGCAAATCCTTTACAATATATCTGAAGCAATACCGGAGTTTAAACCCGAACTATTGGCAATCATCCGGCATGAAGCCGAGATTCATGCCTCTCCCGGCTTTAAAGCCAGAGGAAAAAAGCTCTCACAGCAACTTCATCGGCAAATACGTCAGTCATGACTCCAGTTCATCAGACAGTCTGCTTATAATATGCTGTAATCTTTGATCAATTTCTAAGGCAAGCTCCTCCTGATTGTAACGCTGCGTCAGCGTCATTAAATTTTGTAAGAGCGTAATCTCCCTTTCCTGGTCGTCCTGTACTACCCGTGCAAAATATTCGGGTAGCGACAGATAATATTCAAGCATGGCGAAACTATTGGAAGCCATAAGTCTGACCTTCTCCGCTCCCTTGTCTTGCACTCCCAGCTTAAAATATAAATCAGTTGCTGTAAAGGAATCGTAAGTCAGTGGGATAATTTCATTGGGAAAAAGTTCAAACATCCGGTCAATCACCTTTTCAGCCTTTTCTGTTTTGCCCTCATCTGTAAGTGCCTCTGCGAGCCTTGAAAACATAGGCCGGGCCTGAATCATACGGACAGCCCTGCGGTTATAATCATCGAGGTAAATATCCGATGAATTAACATTTCCCCAGGTGAACTTTTCCATAGCATTCTCATAAAGAATTGCGGTATTAATATGTCCTGCATTCTGCGTTGAACCAGTCGTTTGAACAGGCACGAAGCGGTAGGCTAATCCCTCCAGCTGCAGGTAATCCTTAAAAAATATATTATCGGTATAAAGCAAGCTGTGGTTGATATATATCGGGCGCTCCCAATTATTGGCTGCCAAAACATTCAGAATGGCCCATTCACTTTTTGTAAGGTAATCCTTAAAAATTTCAATCCTGATGGTATCGACGATCAATGCTTCATCTTCGGGTTGAACTGTCTTGGTAGCAATTACTTTTTCCTTATCTACAGGCAGGTAAAAATCAAATGAAGGAAGATAGTCAAGATACTGCCCATTCACCATCTCAACTTTTGTCCGGTCATCTTCAGAACCCATAAAAGCCATAGCATCGCGTAAATCAACAGCACCTTCTATCTGATCGATCAATAATACGGCATCACGCCTTCCCATGTAATATTTCTCTTCCTGAAAAGAAAATGGAATAGGTGGTGCTTCATATGTAGCCCTGCGATGTTGGTTAATGTTCCAGTCCATCCCGAAGTAACTCAGGTTAATCACTTTCACATCAGTTCTCACCCCCTCGACTTCCTGCACATACCACAGCGGGAATGTATCATTATCGCCATAAGTAAATAAAATTGCATCCGGAGCACACGATTCAAGATAATTGATGGCATAATCCCGGGTCATATATCTGCCTGATCGATCATGGTCATCCAGGTTTTCCGAAATGAGAAGTCCCGGCACCAGCAACATTGAACCTGCAACTACTCCAATAGCAGCAGACCGGGCATTCATCCACTTTTTAACGGAATCAAACAATGCAGGTACTGCGAGTCCGATCCATATAGAGAAAGCATAAAAAGACCCTACATACGCATAGTCGCGTTCACGTGGTTGAACCGGAGTCTGGTTTAAATACACGATAATTGCAATGCCGGTAAGAATAAAAAAAGCCAATACAGCTGAGAACCATTCTTTTCC
>DASRQG010000616.1:0-2588 GCA_035645995.1 Mariniphaga sp.
TATACCTATTCGCCTGATTGATCTGAAAAAAAATAAAGAACATACCCTTTGTACTGTTCCAAACAATGTGGGAAATGAAGGGAATATGTATTCTGATGAAGGTGGAAGTCAGTTTAAACTGGATCCACATCCTGCATGGAGTCGAAACTTTAAGAAGGTATGTTTCAATGGTGCCCCTAAAGGTAACAGACAAGTCTTCATTGCTGACATTGAAGCTATCGTTTAATTGCTAAAAGTATAATGTAACATGAAATGGATAATAGTTTTCTATCTAGTTTTTATGAGTATTTTTCATAACGTCACACCCTTACAACCGGATAAGAATTTTAAAAAAGGAGAATTAATATATTCGAATAATCTGTCAAATCCTGAAAACATAAAAGGTTGGATCATGGAAAAACCCGGAAAAGTTGAATTCAGTGAAGGTTGGATGGAAATGTACTCGCCGGATGAAGCGTTTCACCATGTGTTCTGGTGCCCCGAAACCTTCCCGGGTAGTTTCATTGCCGAATGGGAGGCTCAAAATTTAAACACTGAAGCTGGCCTGTGTATTATCTTCTTTTCTGCTCTGGGGAAAAATGGTGAGGATATTCTTGATCCTTCATTTCCTGAAAGAGATGGAACATTCAGAAATTATACCAGAAGTGAGAAGTTGAATTGTTACCATATATCCTACTATGCTAACGGGAAAGATAAACCTGATCGTCAAATCGCACACCTGCGGAAAAACAGTGGGTTTAATCTGGTATATCAGAAACATCCCGGTATACCTACTGATTCAAAAAAAGTTCATCATCTTAAACTGGTAAAGAATGATGCACGAATTCTCATGTATGTCGACGACAGGAAAATTATCGACTGGACGGATGATGGAAAGACTTATGGCCCTGTATTGCAGGAAGGAAAAATTGGATTCAGGCAAATGCAATGGACCCATTTCCGATATCGTAATTTTAAAGTCTATACACTACAATAATTGCTGGTCTGATGATAAAATTGGCAAACGATTAAATTCAATATTATGAAACTTGCAGGTAAAAGATATTTAGCTCAATTCCTTTCATTATTAGGAATTTGTCTGGGGGATTATGTTTTTGCAAATCAAACATCTTCCTTACCGAATATTGTAATCATATTGGCAGATGACATGGGTTATGGAGATGTTCAATATTTAAATCCTCAATCAAAAACACTTACTCCTGCTATTGACAAACTTGCACAAAATGGAATTGTGTTTACAGATGCTCATGCAAGTGCCTCAGTGTGTACACCTTCCCGTTATGGCTTATTAACCGGAAGATATGCATTTCGTTCGCCTAAGGCTGCCAATGGTATCTGGGGTTTCGACGGGCCAGTTATTGAACCGGATCGTGAAACCCTGGCATCGATGCTTCAAAAAGCAGGTTACACGACTGCTTGCATTGGGAAATGGCACCTGGGCATTGGCTGGCAAACTAAAAATGATGGCGATAAACCTGCATTGGACAAAAGTACCGGCTTCTCTAATGTTGATTATTCGAAAAATGTCAGCTCAGGCCCTAATGATTATGGCTTCGATTATTCTTTTATTCATCCTGCCTCATTAGACATCCCCCCTTATGTTTTCATAAAAAACCATGAGGTAGTCGATAAAGATATCATACTAACAACCGACCACTATCCATCAAGAAAACCAGACACTCAATATGCCTGGGATAAAAAGCACACCGACAGTATGGATATATATTGGGAAAAAGGCATCTGGTGGAGACGAGGTGAAATGTCCCGGTCATTCAGAATTGAGGATTGCCATTCTGTTATTGTAAATGAAGGAGTGGATTTTATTAACCGTCAGGCTGCCAATAATTCCGGTAACCCTTTCTTCTTATATTTACCTCTGACCGGGCCTCATACACCGTGGATGCCTTCAGAAAAATTTAAAGGAAAAACAACTATTGGTGCCTATGGTGATTTTGTAATGGATATTGATGATGTTGTAAGAAAAATTTCTGCTGCACTTGAAGCAAACTCACTTGACAGCAATACGATCCTTATATTCACAAGCGACAATGGGGCATACTGGCCCGAAGAAGAAATTGAACTTCAACAGCATGATTCAAATGCCGGACGAAGAGGCCAAAAAGGAGACATCTGGGAAGGTGGACATAGAATACCTTTGATAATTACCTGGCCGGAAAAAGTGAAACAACCGTACAGGTATAATCATTTGGTGAGCCTGACAGACTTGTTCAGCACTTTCAAAGAGCTTTCAGAACAAGTAGACAACATCAGCAACACAAATGACAGCTACAGCTTTTTGCATGCCTTAAAAAGCGTTAAAAACGCTCCTGTGAGGCCAAACATGATCCATCATTCGTCGAAAGGGATGTATGCAATCCGTAAAGACAATTGGAAGTATATTGATGGTTTAGGCTCTGGTGGATTTACTGATCCTTCAACAATTACTCCGGAAAACGATGGCCCCCGGGGACAGTTATATGATTTAAATTTTGATGAAACTGAAAGTCATAACCGGTATCAAAATAGTCCGGATATAGTTGCTACGCTCAAATCTACTTTAGAGGAAGTTATTAACCATGGCGCATCTT
>DASRQG010000617.1:0-3032 GCA_035645995.1 Mariniphaga sp.
CATCATCATTTAGCCCAAAAACTAACTATAGAGCGACTGCATTTTAATGAAACAGCCAGAGTAAACAACCTTTATCTGGGTTACGCAAAAGATTTCATACTGTCTACTTCGGTTCATTCCATTAAAGATTTCAATACATTGGATACCTGTTGGGATTATGCTTTCTTATCACCCGTTTTTCCTGGTATTTCCAAGCCAGACTATGGAACATCGGCTACAGTTTTAGAGGATATAAAACACAGAACCAATCATCATGTTCAATTAATTGGGTTGGGGGGAATTAGCAAGGATAATCTTAAAAAAGTTTTAGAATACGGCGCCGATGGCATTGCCTTGTCAGGAAGTGTTTGGCAAAGCCAAAATCCGCTAAATTCATTTTTACAATGCAGACAAACAGACCGATAGTATTAAGTGTTGCTGGTTTCGACCCCTGTGGAGGAGCAGGAATATTGGCGGACATCAAAACGTTTGAACAACTCAAAACGCAAGGGATGGCTGTTGTTACAGCGGATACCATACAAACAGAAGACCAATTTACGGCTATTGACTGGCATGGAATAGATACTGTTCAAAAAAGTGTACAATCCTTGATGAACCGTTATTCCATTTCTGTCGTAAAAATTGGTGTTGTCAGAGATTTTGAATTTTTAAGAGGTATTATCGATACAATAAGGTCTGTACATAAAAAGACATTTGTCATTTGGGATCCCGTACTTAAAAGCTCGTCAGGATTTGAGTTTTTCAATCCAAGTAGTTTGAAATTGCTGCCTGAATTAATGGATCATATCAATATGCTAACACCCAATTACGAGGAATACCAAGTGCTAAAACCGTATCTAACGGAAAAAGACACAATACTTATCAAAGGTGGACATCGCAAAGAACAACTTGGACTGGATGTCTTGAAAACTGATAAGAGAGAAATCACTTTTTTGCCAACGCATACCGAAACCTATTCCAAGCACGGTTCGGGTTGTGTACTATCTTCTGCAATCGCAGCTCACATAGCCTTGGGTAAAGATTTAAAAGAAGCTTGTCGAATGGGGAAATTATATGTCGAACAATTTTTAAATAGTAACCCTACCTTATTGGGATATCATCATGATTAGTAAATTACAATATATTTCACAGGGAGAATCTTACTTACTCCAGGAACAAAATATTAAAAATGCCTTGGATCACGGGGCAGATTGGATTCAGGTTCGCTGGAAAAATGCATCTCCAACAGAACGATTGGCATTGAGCGGAAAAATCAAACTCTTATGTCAGCAATATAAAGCCGTCTGTATTATAAATGATGATATCCAAATCGCAAAATCGGTCGATGCAGACGGAGTTCATTTGGGATTACAGGATGACTCCATTCAAAATGCAAGAACGATTTTAGGGCAAGACAAAATCATTGGCGGAACAGCAAACACCTTGCAACAGATTACCCAAAGAATAGATGAAGGATGTGATTACATTGGTTTGGGACCTTTTCGGTTTACCTTAACCAAAGAAAATTTAAGCCCCATCTTGGGTATAGAAGGTTATCAAGAAATCATATATGCGCTACATAAAAAGTATGAAACAGTTCCGCCTGTTATTGCTATTGGAGGCATTATTGAAAGTGACATTAAGGAGTTGAAAAAAACAGGTGTTTACGGCGTGGCTTTATCTGGTGTCCTTACATTACAACCTCAACTTATTACAACATTCAAAAGTTTATTACAATGAAAATAGCAAACAAAATTTTCCAATCCAGATTGTTTTTGGGAACCGGAAAATTCGGTAACCTAAAAACCATGTCAGAGGCTGTCAGCATTTCCGAATCTGAATTAGTTACCATGGCATTAAAACGAATTGATACCAACAGTGATGAAGACGATTTACTTGCTGCTATGCAGATACCACATGTCAATTTATTACCTAATACATCAGGAGCCCGCAATGCGAAGGAAGCTGTTTTGGCGGCTTTGTTAGCCCAGGAAGCTCTGGAAACCAATTGGATAAAATTAGAAATTCATCCCGATCCCAAATACCTGCTCCCTGATGCGATCGAAACATTAAAGGCGACAGAGGAACTGGCGAAATTGGGATTCGTTGTCATGCCATACATTCATGCTGATCCCGTTTTGTGCAAACACTTGGAAGACGCAGGTACAGCCGTAGTAATGCCATTGGGAGCTCCGATTGGCAGCAATAAGGGATTAAGAACCCTCGATTTTTTAGAGATCATCATCGAACAGAGTAAAGTGCCTGTCGTTGTAGATGCGGGAATAGGAGCTCCTTCTGATGCTGCAAAAGCAATGGAAATAGGAGCCGACGCTGTTTTGGTAAACACAGCCATTGCCGTAGCTAAAAATCCCGTTCAAATGGCAGAGGCTTTTAAGGAAGCTGTTATTTCGGGCAGAAAAGCCTATGAAGCAGGATTAGGAAGCGTGCAATCAGTTGCAAACCCTTCAAGTCCTCTAACCTCATTTTTATTGGATTAATATGAAATATTCTTTTGAATCTACATTTAATCAGTTCGACTGGAATGTAATTAAAGAAAAGATTTATAGCTGTACAAGTAATGATGTTCACCATGTTTTATCAAAAAACAAGCGAACCATTGATGATTTCCTTATACTCCTGTCTCCTGCTGCGGCACCTTTTATTGAGCAAATGGCTCAAATTTCCCAGACCATGACACAAAAACGATTTGGAAAAACGATTCAGTTGTATGCCCCACTTTATTTGAGCAATGAATGTCAAAATATATGCACATATTGCGGTTTTAGTCTTGACAACAAAATCAAAAGAAAAACACTTTCAAACACCGAAATTCTCCTGGAAGCTAAGGCTTTAAAAGAAATGGGGGTAAATCATATTTTACTAGTAAGCGGAGAAGCCAACAAAACTGTTGGAATGGATTATTTCAAACAGGCGATCAGGTTATTACGTCCGCATTTTACCAACCTTTCCATCGAAGTTCAGCCTTTGTTGTTTGAAGAATATGCAGAATTGCATCATGAAGGTATTCATTCGGTCCTGGTTTATCAGGAAAC
>DASRQG010000618.1:0-2636 GCA_035645995.1 Mariniphaga sp.
TTAAATTAGCACAAAACGCCTACGTATTTTTTGGTTAAGAATGTTCTCCGTCCGGTGCGGACGCAAAACTGTCACCAAACTTTGCATAAAGACTATAAAACAAAATGACCGTATTGAAAAATATAATCACCATCCAACATCCCGAATCAATTCATCATACTAATAGAATGATTGGTTCATGGACAGACTGGGAACTATCTGAAAAAGGAATTGAGCAAGCAGAAAATATAGCCTGTAGTCTACAATTAGAGATTAAAAATAATGAATTTTCGCTCTTTACATCCCCTCTTAAAAGAGCAAAACAAACTGCCGAAATCATTGGAGAAAAGCTGAATATACAACCTCGGATAACAGATGCTTTAAAAGAAAGGAGTTTAGGTAAAGCAAACGGAAAATCTGTACAATGGCTAAAAGAAAACATCGAAAATGAGGAAATAACAATTTACGATAAATGCTTTAACGATGCAGAATCCAGATATGATGTTTGGCAAAGATTACTACCTTTCTACAACGAAATCATCATCCATGATGATGAAAATATAATTATTGTTTCCCACGGAGATACATTGAGCATATTCAATGCGATGTGGTTGGGTTTGGAAGCTGAAATATTAAATAGAATTGACTTATACGGTGTAAGTGGAGGTGTCTCATTTTTACACCACACAAGCACAGGAAAAAGGGTTATCAAAAGATTGAGCGATACCTCTTATGTCAAATCTTGGTAAGCCAATCCTTAACCAGTATCGGGCGGATTTAAAATGTCTCCAATTGTATAGTGTTTAACGCAATTAGGTGGAGACATTTCATACGACTTTCATTGTGGATTTATTTTTCACAACACGCCACGAACCAAAGTTTTGATATGCCACTTTTCAGAGGAAAGTTGGTCTATTATCCAAGTAACTGCTTCAATCGCATCCCTATCAGTACTACATAGATAAAAATCAACGCTGGCATAACTATACTCAGGAAATGTATGTATTGAGATGTGAGACTCGGCCAGTAGTAATATTCCTGTCACTCCCTGCGGTTGAAACTGGTGAAAGCATTTTCCGACAACTTGAGTTTCAAGCTTCTCACTACAAGTGGTAAGAATATTTAACAATGTATTTGGCTGATTCAAAATTTTTTGGTTGCAATTCCAGAGGTCTAATATGTAGTGTATCCCTTTCGTATTAATATCTTTTTTCAATTTCTCAATTATCTCTTTTTTGTTTATTTCTATTTGAATAGGTATAAATATTTTCTATCTCTACTGCCGTGTCAATTTTTGACTTTATCTTCATTAAGTAATACATATTACTCCTACCACCGAGAATGCTTGCCCCTTCATATCTGTTGAATTTTTTTCTAATTTGTTCTATCAAAAATCCATTACTATCAATTATATTTTGCGTTTTCATCAAATCCATAGCTTTCTTTTGACCAAATGACAAATACACTTTTCCTCCAATACTAGGTTTTAAAGAAATATTTGCTACCGAAAGAAATAAATTAAGACCGTTTATGGTATATGGTGGATCTGTAAAAACAGTATCAATATTTTGGGGGAGTTTAATGGAAGAATGGCACTGCAGATTTCCAAGTACTGTATCAATTGGGTAATTTTCATTTATACCTGTTAGTTTTATAAACTTGGTTAATCGCTCATCAATGTCGACCACTATAATATCACAAATTAAGCCTTTACCAATGCTGATGGCTTTCAAAACGCTAATAATAGCAATACTAAGACAGTCATCATCTCCAATGCAAAGTACTCTTCTACCGATGATATCAAAGTTTAACAAAGAAAATCTGACCCTATTCAAAAGGGTTTCAATCGTGCAATGTGCTTGGTCTAATTCATACTTTACACATGGTCGTTGTTTCAAAATTGATTGGATTTTGGAGTGTATAAATTCGACTATTTCAGAATGCTCATGAATAAATTGTTGGTATTTGTCTAAACAGATAAGTCCGTATCCGAGTGTGTTTCTTACGTATTCAATACCTCGAGGGGATAAATGGATTTTTCTATTTACTTGTTCTATTAATCCATTAGAAAGCAATTCATTTCTAATGGCTACAGCCGTTGGTTTTGGTATATTGAAATTCTCAGAAATATCCAACGTTTTCAAACTTTGTTTTATGTATATCTCAGAAAGTATATTCTCCACCAGCACGTAAGGCTCGTGAGGACAAGAAGCTGTATGAATCTGATTTAAAATTTGTTTCTTTTTTGTCATACAGCAAAAATATCTCTATAAACTTTAAATGCACTTTACTTGTGTTAAGTAGTGTTAGGAGTCTTCATTTTTGCTATGTTTGTTTATGTAGAACATGTTTTTTATTTGAAAATCGTTAACATAGAAAATGAATTTTACTGAACACATCCCGTATAAAGAATTGCTTTCCGATGAATCTCTACAAAAAGTAAACGCTTCATTGTCCCTTGTAGAAAAGGATAGGGGAGAGTTGCTTATCTCAGATTTAAAGTTGGATGTACACTCCTATATTGTAAAGCAGGGAATACTTCGTGCCTATATAAACACCGAGGATAGAGAAATTACTTTTTGGTTTCCGAAAGAAGGTGATATTGTCACATCTACATATGGATACTTTTACAAAAGAAAAGGGTATGAAAATTTTCA
>DASRQG010000619.1:0-12442 GCA_035645995.1 Mariniphaga sp.
ATAAGGAGCAACTGCCTGACTTTGTTCTTGTCCGTATTCCGAAGTTTGTTCATTATCGTTAGTAATATTTGAGGCTGTATCCTGTACAACATCATTGTCGGAGGCTGCAAACCAAACAATCAGGCCTATTACAACAATCCCAAGGATTATCCACCCAATGGGAGACTTTTTCCTTTTTTCCACATTCAATTCTGCCATAACTATTTTATTTAAATTTAACTTGTATGTTTTTTCGATGTTAACGCTTATATAACAGGTGTGAAAAAATAAAGTTCATCTGTTAAAACCATGATAATGAATAACAGAAGTGTTGCCTGGAAGGATGTGAATCGATTGTTTTCGATTGCGGAGCAGGTCAATCACAGATGTGAAATTGAGTGTAGGGAAAGAATGCTGATAGGTTAATTAAGAAGCAATTAAATTAAACATATATAAATGTTGTTCTGTTACCTTTTTATCTGGAAAAATGTTAACCATGGAATCAATATTTAGAAGATTACTACATGCAGGAATAGGTATGGCATCTAAAACTACAAAGTTTGCTGAAGATGTTATTAATGAGTTGGTAGAAAAAGGAAATCTGACAGAGGAGGAAGGACGAAAACTAATTGATAAATTCATTCGCGAAGGGGAGCAGCAACGGCACGAATTTGAAAATGAGATGAATGATTATGTTGAAAAAGCCTTGTCAAAAATGGACTTACCCTCACGTGAAGAATACAGGCAGCTTGAAACCCGCATTTCGGTGCTGGAAAGATCGCAGCCAGGTACTGCTCAGGTTCATAACTTACCACAAGATGATTATTAATGCAAAAATGAAGTTTGAATTACAGGATCAGGTGTATTCTGTGGGTAATAATTCAATAACTTTGGCGTTCTATTGAATATTTGCCATCGGATGAACCAAAGAAATTACCTCTTTTTACTTTGCCTGATATGGCCTTTTGTGGGTAAAGCTCAGATTGGTGGAGAAACAACTTACCAGTTTCTTGAACTAACCAATTCAGCCCGTATTGCTGCTCTGGGAGGAACTCAGATTGCCCTGGAGGATTCAACAGATTTAAATCTTGCTGCTTATAATCCGGCATCATTACATCATTCAATGAGCAACCAATTGTTGGTTAATTATGTAAATTATCTTGCTGATGTTAATTATGGATATGCTGCCTATGCTCCTGTATTTCCATTACCCGGAAACCTGGCGGTTGGAATGCATTATATAAACTATGGTAATTTTCGGGAAGCACTTGAAACAGGTGAGCTTACAGGAAATTATTTTAATGCTGCTGAGTATGCCTTGAATATTATTTATTCAAATCAATATCATCGTTTACGATATGGTGTTAATTTGAAACCGGTTTATTCTGTTTTTGAAAGTTATTGGTCAATGGGTGTTGCTGCCGATTTAGGCATCTCCTATAGCAGTAAAGATCATTCTACGAATATAGCACTTACAGCACGAAATGTTGGTGGACAGATAACTACCTATTATGAAGATGGTAATCGTGAGCCGATACCCTTCAATTTACAGGCAGGAATAAGTACTCAGCTTGAACATGCTCCTGTAGTTCTTGGGCTTACCATGCAGCATCTTACTAATTGGGATCTTTCATGGGATGATTCGGAAGAAGAACCGACCCTTGAAAACTGGAATGAGCGTCAGGAAAGTTTTGGGAAACAACTTTTGCGCCACGCAGTGTTTGGAGTTGAGATTCTGCCTTCACAAAATTTTATCATACGTGCAGGATACAACTATCAGAGGAGGCAGGAACTTAAATATGAAGAACGATTATCAACCGTTGGACTTTCAGTAGGATTTGGAATAAGGATCAAACGCTTTAGCTTTGATTTTGCTACCTCTCGCTATCATTTGGCCGGTTCCTCTAATTTATTTTCTCTTGCAGTAAACCTGAATGAACGTTTTTAAGTAAAGGACTGTTTAGTCTGATATGAAAAAACCTTATATCTTTGTGATAAATCTGTTTTAATGACTGAAAGAAATATTGTAATAGCAATTGACGGGCATTCATCATGTGGTAAAAGTACGCTGGCTAAATCGCTGGCACGCGAATTAGGGTATGTCTATATTGATAGTGGTGCTATGTATCGTGCAGTTACCTTATATGCCTTAAGGAAAAGCTGGATCGGTAATGGGCATATTGATAAGCAGAAAATCATTGATGGCCTGAGTGAAATAAATATTTCATTTCAGTGGGACGAAAGCACAGAAAGAAATACAACATTTTTGAATGGTGAAAATGTGGAGGATGAAATAAGGCAGCTTGCAGTTTCGCAATATGTGAGCCCGGTAAGTGCAATTGCCGAGGTGCGTACCGAAATGGTGAGGCAACAACGGGAGCAAAGTAAAAATACAGGCATTGTTATGGATGGTAGAGATATAGGTACGGTAGTATTTCCAGATGCTGATCTTAAAATTTTTATGACCGCTGCTCCTGAAATCAGAAGTCAGCGCCGGTTCAAGGAGCTTAAAGATAAGGGTCAGGAGGTTAGATATGAAGATATTCTTCAGAATATTGAAGAACGTGATACTATTGACTCAGGCCGGGAAGTAAGTCCATTGATAAAAGCTGATGATGCTGAAGTGCTCGATAATAGTTATTTAACACGTGATGAACAATTAAGGTGGAGCTTAAGTAAAGTAAAAGAAAAGATTGAGGAATATGAGAGTTGAAATCGATAAACGTTCGGGATTTTGTTTTGGAGTGATTAAAGCTATTAAGTCGGCAGAGAGTGAACTTAAAAACAGTGAACAGCTCTACTGTCTTGGGGATATTGTCCATAATGGAATGGAAGTTGAACGGCTTGAGAAAATTGGCTTAAAATCGATTTCCAGAGAAGAATATTATACCTTAAAGGATTGTAAGGTTTTAATTCGTGCGCATGGAGAGCCACCTGAAACCTATGAGTATGCCCAAAAGAACAATATTGAATTAATAGATGCTACTTGTCCTGTTGTTCTTACCTTGCAGGAGAAGGTCAAAAGCTCATTTGATAATTTTCGTGACAGGGACGGACAAATAGTTATCTATGGTAAAAAAGGCCATGCAGAAGTAATTGGGCTTGATGGACAAATAGACAATCGAGCAGTCGTTCTTGAAAATGTAAACGATATTTCTCAGATTGATTTTTCAAGACCCGTCTCTCTCTATTCCCAAACCACCAAGAGAGTAGAAGATTTTTACCATATTGCTGATACCGTAAAAGCTCAAATGAAACCGGGGGTGCCGGTTGAAATAAAAGATTCTATTTGCCGGCAGGTTTCGAACAGGGTGCCTCACCTTAAGAAATTTGTTCTTGACTTTGATCTAATTTTGTTCGTTGCCGGTCATAAAAGTTCAAATGGGAGATATCTGTATACCATATGTAGAGAGGAGAATGAACGTACTTACCACATATCAAGAACTTCGGAGATTAATCCTGAATGGTTTGAAGGTGTAGAATCAGTAGGTATCTGTGGAGCAACTTCAACACCTAACTGGCTCATGGAAGAAGTGGCCGATTGGGTCAGGGAGCGGTATAAAGAATGATTTTTTTAAGTACATTTGAAGTTATTTAATTTTAAATGCTTACGCCGCTCATAGCAAATGAATGAATTATTTGCACAAGTTATATTACCTCTACCTCTGCATAATGCTTATACCTACAGGGTTCCACTGTTGTGGCATAAACAGATAAAAATAGGACAGCGGGTAGTAGTACAGTTTGGAGCGAAAAAGATATACGCCGCGCTCGTATATTCATTGTCTGATAAATTCTCTGATGATATAGAGACAAAAGATATTCTGGACATACTGGATGAAGAACCGGTAATTTTACCTGCTAACCTGGCTTTGTGGGAATGGATTTCTGAATATTATGCTTGTACATTGGGAGATGTTTTTAAGGCAGCCTTGCCTCCCGGATTGAGACTTGAAAGTAAATCAAAATTAATATTCAATGCATCAACAGATGTACTAAGTCTGATTGATAAAGAACTAACAATTGTCAACTCTATAAGAGATAATTTCTCTTCACCCGATGACCTCCATAGAAAACTTGGTGCTGAGTTCTCTTTTTCTGCATTAAAATCCCTGCTTTCGAAGAATGTTTTAAAGATGGAAGAGCACGTCAATGAGCGCTTTAAACCTAAAATGGAAACAAGAGTTTATTTCCATCCGCAGATCAAGAGCGAAGTTATTCTACAACAAAAGATTGATTCATTAGAGAAAGCCAGGAAACAACAGGCACTTGTTCTACGGTTTTGTGAACTTACAGGGGCATGTTCTCATACTGAAAATAAAAGTGTTAGTAAAAAGCAACTACTGAACGGGAAGGAATTTTCATCTTCAATTCTTAAAGAACTTGTTGCCAAAAACATTTTAGTATTGTTGCAGGAGGAAGTTTCCCGGATAGAAGTTGTTGCCGACGGCCAGGTAAGCCTTAACTTTTTAAATCCTTGGCAGAAGCAGGCTTTGGAAGAAATAAAAGAAGGTTTTAGCCGGAAACAGGTAACACTTATTCATGGCATTACAGCAAGCGGTAAAACTGAACTTTATATTCATCTGATAGAAGAGGTGCTGCAGAAAGGTTTGCAAGCACTTTATTTATTGCCTGAAATCGCATTGACTACTCAGATAATTGAACGTCTGAAAAATGTTTTTGGTTCCAAAGTGGGTATTTACCATTCTCGATTAAATGATCACGAACGCGTGGAGATATGGAATAAGGTGCTTGAGTTTTCGGAATCTCCGGAGAAGGGATATCAGGTAATTCTGGGTGCACGATCTGCATTATTCCTGCCTTTTAGCAGGTTAGGGCTAGTCGTTGTTGACGAGGAACATGAAAATTCATTTAAACAATATGATCCTGCTCCACGCTATCATGCCCGCGATATGGCTGTTTTAATGGGAAAAATATTTAATGCCAACGTATTGCTTGGGTCTGCAACACCTTCCTATGAAAGTTATTTTAATACCCTTACAGGAAAGTATAAACTTGTCAGGTTGGAGAAAAGGCATTCTGAAATGGAACATCCCGAGGTTATTGTTGCCGATATAAAAAGGGCTTATAAGAGAAAGCAAATGCATTCGATGCTAACACCTGAACTGTTTAATCTCATTGAGGAAGCACTAGCTAAAAAGGAGCAGGTGGTTCTCTTTCAGAATAGACGTGGATATGCACCTTTTGTCCAATGTTTTTCATGTGGGGAGGTACCAAAATGCAAATATTGTGATGTCAGTTTAACCTATCATAAATTTAAAAAAAGGCTGAACTGTCACTATTGTGGATATAACATAGCCATGCCGGCCGAATGTCCTGAATGTGGTTCATCTGATCTTAAATCCAGAGGTTTTGGTACTGAAAAGGTGGAAGAAGAGTTACAGCTTTTATTTCCACATGCAAAAATAGATCGTATGGATTTGGATTCTACCCGATCTAAGCATGCCTTTGGAAGAATCATTCATAATGTGGAAACCAGAAAAACAGATATACTTATCGGAACTCAAATGGTTACGAAAGGACTGGATTTTGAGCATGTTAGTATTGCCGGAATTCTCAATGCCGATAATCTTATCAATTTTCCTGATTTTAGGGCACACGAAAGAGCTTATCAATTAATATCACAAGTCAGTGGACGTGCAGGGCGTAAATATAGCAGAGGTAAGGTTGTTTTACAAACCTCACAACCCGGCCATCCGTTAATTAATCTTATCATGAACCAGGATTATATTTCTGCCTTTAATATGCAAATGCAGGAACGTAAATTGTTTATGTATCCACCCTTCAACAGACTGATAAAGATTATCATAAAGCACAAAAAATCGAATATAACAGATAAGGTAGCTGACCACCTGGCAGGAATGTTACGAACAACTAATAAGATTACTGTCCTGGGGCCTGAATATCCTTTGGTGGGTCGTATCCAGTTGTGGTATTCCAAAGAAATCTGGGTGAAGGTTCATAAAAATGTAGCACCCGGTGAAGTAAAATTATTTGTCGACCGATGCATTAGCATGGTGAAAAAAGAAACCAGCAGCTGCAACATTTATATGGATGTTGATCCTTATTAGTTGTTTCAGATGATTTGAAATCAGCATAAAACCTGTAGTGTAAATTTTTTTGATCAGCAACTTTTAATAGTTTTGCACATTTGAAAATTGGCCACGTTTTTATCAAAGCCGTTTATGGGAAAGCAAGCGGAGATTAATTGTTTGGGTTTTGCAAAAGGCAAATAGCAATTATCTGAAAATACTACGTTAATATTGAATGTATCGAGTGATTAACCAATCATTTTTCTGTAAGTTCAGCGTTTGAAATTAGAATAATTCTGGAAAAGGAATAAATATAAAACTTATTAACTCGTAATGTACTTATTAGCAATTGTTTGTGTTATTGCTAACGTATGTTGTCGAAAAGTACCCGAATGGAGTTGTTAGTAAATTAGTATATTTGGAACCATTAAAAAAATAAAGGAACTGATGGGTAAAATTATATCATTAGCAAATCAGAAGGGTGGAGTAGGTAAAACTACAACTACAATAAATTTGGCTGCAAGCCTGGCAGTTTTGGAACAAAAGGTATTGATTATAGATGCTGATCCACAGGCTAATTCTACTTCCGGTTTCGGATTCGATGTAAGCAATGTTCAATCGAGCATTTATGAATGCATTATTGATGAAATGGATCCGGAGAAGGTAATTATCAAAACTGAGATATCCAATCTTGATATTATCCCCTCTCACATTGATTTAGTAGGTGCTGAAATAGAGATGTTAAACCTGCCCAACAGAGAAAAGGTACTTCGTGGCACCCTGGAAAAAATTAAAGGGTTGTATGATTTTATTTTTATTGATTGTTCTCCCTCGTTAGGTTTGATAACAGTTAATGCACTTACTGCATCCGATTCGGTTATTATTCCTGTTCAATGCGAATATTTTGCGCTCGAAGGGTTGGGTAAATTATTAAATACCATAAAAATCATTCAAAACAGACTAAATCCTGCACTTGAAATTGAAGGTTTTCTTCTGACAATGTTCGATGCCAGATTAAATTTATCAAATCAGGTATATGAGGAAGTGAAGCATCATTTTCAGGATATGGTATTTGAAACCGTAATACAAAGAAATGTCAAACTAAGTGAAGCTCCAAGTTATGGAAAACCGGTCGTACTATATGATGCCAGTTCGAGAGGTGCAATTAACCATATGAACCTTGCCCGTGAAATATTACAAAGGAACGGGATGACTAAAATGGCACAGGAACATAAAGTCATTAATAATTAAGAATTCAGGCAATGGCAAAAAGAAATGTATTAGGCAGAGGGTTGGGTGCATTGATTGATGATGCTGAAAAAATGAAGCAGGCGTTAATTAATGATGTGGAGCTTTCAAAAATAGAGGCTAATCCTTTTCAGCCAAGAACCCGGTTCGATGAAGAGGCACTTGAAGAGTTGGCAGCTTCAATTAGGGAAATCGGATTAATTCAGCCCATAACATTACGGAAATCAGGAAACGATAAATTTCAGATTATAGCTGGTGAACGCAGATTCAGAGCAGCTCAGAAAGCCGGCCTTGAATCTATTCCTTCTTATATCAGGCAGGCAAAAGATGATGGGATGCTGGAAATGGCTCTCGTTGAAAATATTCAGCGTGAAGATCTTGATGCTATTGAGATTGCCCTTAGTTACCAGCGATTAATTGAGGAATTGGATTTTACGCAGGAAGATCTTAGCAGCAGAGTTGGAAAGAAACGATCAACCATAGCTAATTATCTCCGGCTCCTTAGGCTGCCTGCAATAATTCAAAAGGCACTTCGGGAAAAGGAAATTAGTATGGGCCATGCCCGGGCACTCATTAATATTGATGATGCAGATACCCAGGAAATGATCTATCAGCAAATAGTAAAGTATGGTTTTTCAGTAAGAAGGGTTGAAGAAATTGTAAGAAGCCTTAATGAAGAAAATGGTACTTCAGATGGAAATAAAAGAAAAGAACTTCCCAAAAATTATCGTGAATATAAAGGTCAACTGGGGAAAATCCTTGGGACAAAAATTAATCTTACCATTGACGATAAGGGAAAAGGTAAAATAGTGATACCTTTCAAAACCGAACAAGATTTGGATCGTATTGTTAAAATAATTGAAAACAGCAAATAAAAAGTTGGTGCCTGGCACACTGTGAGCTGAAACATTTATTTTTGAGGCAAAAAATTTAAAGTGTGACATTAAAAGGGAATTTGTTGAAAGTTATTATTGTGTTTGCCTGTCTGCTCACAGTATTGGATCTGAAAGCTCAGATTGTTGAAGCAGATACAGTGGTGGCAGTAACTGAAATCCCTGCAAAGGATACTGTTGAAGTTGTGCATTCACCACGTAAAGCAACAATCTATTCTGCATTATTGCCCGGACTTGGACAGGCCTACAATAAAAAATACTGGAAAATTCCTATTATTTATGCCGGTTTTGGTACGATAGGATATTTTATTAAATGGAATAACGATAACTATAAACTTTTCCGTACCGGCTATAATCATCTTGTTGATGGGGACCCTGAAACGCAGGATTATCTTTTGATAGAAGCGGTCAGGCGAAATAATTATGATCTTGACAATCCAAACCAATATAACAATCTGCGTACAGCCTTGCTAAGGCAACAGGATTATTATCGCAGAAACCGTGACCTGTTATTTATCAGCTTTATTGCCTTTTATGGACTGAATATTATTGATGCCAGTGTGGATGCACATTTATTTGATTTTGATATTAGCGATGACCTTACATTTAACTGGCAACCATCAGTGAAGTTAGAGAACCAGGTATTTTATGGTGTTAACTTAAAATTTAACTTTTAGTCATGTGGAAATTATATACAACTCTAATAGGAATATCTATATTTTTATTGACATCAAATCCGCTTTATGCGCAGAAGAGGAAACGTAAAAAGGATAAAGCAAAGCGTATTGAAATGATTGAACCGGTTCTGATCGCAACTGATACAACCGCTTTTATACCCGAAGATACTACTTTTATTGTTGATTATATCGATACCCTTGAAATTGATCTGTCCGGGACAGTGGATGAAAATATTGATGATATTTTTTCTGAAAAAATGGACAGTATGGTTCACTCAAGCTATATCAGAGAACTCTTCCATTTTGACTATTCCGAAGTGGATACTTCAGATTTCTTCCCTCAAAACATCCCTGATTCAGTATATATATCCCGTTTGCAGAAAATTCAGGAGGTGATTCCGTTATCCTTTAACAATACAGTAAAAAATGTAATAAAATTTTACACTGAGCAAAGGCGTGACCAGGTAGAAATGATGCTGGGTTT
This sequence comes from Mariniphaga sp., assembly GCA_035645995.1. Lineage (GTDB taxonomy): Bacteria > Bacteroidota > Bacteroidia > Bacteroidales > Prolixibacteraceae > Mariniphaga. Next base: position 9,335 of record DASRQG010000619.1, read on the forward strand.
GTCGGCTTATTATTTTCCGATATTTGAAGAGGCTCTCGACCGGAACAACATGCCACTCGAACTTAAATACCTGCCTGTTATCGAATCTGCCCTTAACCCTAAAGCTCTTTCACGGGTAGGTGCCAATGGTTTGTGGCAATTTATGTATGGAACAGGTAAACAAATGGGACTTGAAATCACAAGTTTTGTCGATGAACGGCGTGATCCTGTTAAATCAACTGAAGCAGCAATCCGTTATTTAAAATATCTGCACAACCTTTATGATGATTGGTTTCTGGCGATAGCAGCCTATAACTGTGGCCCGGGAAATGTTAACCGGGCAATTGTAAGATCAGGAAACAAAAGAAATTACTGGGACATCTATTATCGCCTACCCAGAGAAACGAGAGGTTATGTGCCGGCTTTCGTTGCAGCAACTTATGTTATGAATTATTACCGCGATCATAATCTATTCCCACAGATGCCTGAAATTCCTTTTCAGACCGATACGCTGGTGATCAATGATTACCTGCATTTTGAACAGATTTCAGAATCACTTGATGTTGATAAGGAACTTATTCGTTCTTTAAATCCTATGTATCGTCGTGATGTAATTCCGGCTAAGGATGATAAATCTTATACACTAGTTCTTCCGCAACAACATATCTTAGATTTTGTGGCAAAGGATAGTGAAATCTTTGCATACAACCGTGATAAATACTTTCCTGATAATTCACTCGCAAATATAGCAAGCTCTTCTTCTGTTGCATATGACATCGCCGGGAAGGCCAGGGTTTCATATACTATCAAAACAGGAGATAACCTTGGTTTCATAGCCACTTGGTTTAAAGTCAGATTGTCTGATTTGCGCCACTGGAATAATATCAGAGGGAATTTAATCAGGGCTGGTCAACGGCTGACAATATATGTTCCTGAAGCTCATCAGCAGTACTTTGAGAAGTTTAATACCATGACTTTTGCCCAAAAACAATCAACTGTAGGGAAAACTCCGGTGGCTTCTGCTGTAAGTGCTTCTACTTCTACGGCTTCAGGCTACGAAATTTATACCGTCAGAAAAGGAGATACAATATGGGGCATTGCTAATAGATTTGCCGGAGTCACACCCCAGGAAATACTGAGGTTAAATAATCTGAGTAAGAACTCAAAGATAGCTATCGGACAGAAACTAAAAATTCGTCCAAGCCAGGATTCCTAATTTTATTACAGAATATCTTTTATTCCAAAGTAAACTCAGCGGTAACAGTTACCTTGATGTTTTTTCTGGCGGAGCTGGTATTGTGGATTCCATAACCTGCTATCTCAGTTGAAAATGGTTCGGTAATTTGAAATACACCGGCACGTGCAGATATTAATTTTTCTACTTTCAGGTCAGTAGTGGAGGTAATTTCTTCTGCTCGTTCAAATGCATTTTGCGTAGCAAGGCCGAGAAGCCGTTTCTTGATCTCCTCAATCTCACTGCTGTAGAATTCCATTGTGGAGTTGTCGAAAGTTACACCTGCTTCAACAAACAAAGCCGGATCAATTGCAAGTTGTTCTACCTTGTCAATATCGTTTGAGACAATATATAGTCGTTGGTCCAAGGTATAGCCTATATGGCCCCCCTGCCCATACTCACGATTTACATTTACCGGAAAAACTTTAAATTCTGAAGCATCAATACCGGTTTTTTCCCAAAGTCGTTGAAAATTGTCCAGCTTTTGTGCCATTGTTTTATATCCTTCGCGCGTTCCGTTTAGTGATACCCTTTCCGAAAAACTGACCGACCATTTTACTATATCGCTGTCAAATTCTTCTGTGCCATATCCTGTTACCCGAACGGTTTGCTGAGGTTTCCTCGACTCTTGAAAAAACCAGCCCCATAATCCGAATGAAATAATAATTGAAATTCCTAAAATGACAGCCCAGGTGTTTTTCATTTGTATAAGTTCTTTAGATGTTATCATTCATTGATCTTTTATACTAACTGCATGTTTATTCATTAGCCTGTACAGCTTCTGAAACAGAATAGGCAGTATGTTTATAACGCTGCATTTGCATCATAATAAATACAGTCTCCGGATATTAGTAGTCAATAAAGATACTAACTTATTACAACATTAATGATTTTATTAGGTACAAAAATAAATTTCCTGACTGTTTTTCCATCCAGCCATTTTTTGGCTTTCTGATCCGAAAGAACAGTTTTCTCAATATCTGCCTGTGTCATACCTGCAGGCAATTCAATTTTAAATCTCACTTTACCATTAAAAGATACCGGATATTCATAACTATCCTGTTGCAACAGCGATTCATCTGCTTCCGGCCATTTCTCATATGCCAGGGTATGTTTCTTTCCATAAACCGACCAAAGTTCTTCACCGAGGTGCGGAGCAAAGGGCGAAAGTAGTTTAGTAAATGTTTCTGCAGTTGATTTTGTTACTTTCCCTTTTTTGATGGCCATATTATTGAATACCATCAATGCTGATATCGCTGTATTGAATTTCAACAGTTCAATATCTGAAGTAACCTTTAGGATGGTTTGGTGTAACAGTTTAAGAACCTCTTTATCTTCATCTCCTTCAGTAATGTTGCTCAAGTCTGTGAAGAAACGATAAACGCGGCTAAGGAAATTATAAACTCCTTTTACCCCATTTTCAGCCCAGGGTTTTCTTTCGTCAAGAGGTCCCATAAACATTTCATACAAGCGAAGTGAGTCGGCTCCATACCGCTCAATTACATCATCAGGATTCACAACATTTTTAAGTGATTTTGACATTTTAGCCACAATCTGTTTTAATGCTTCACCTGTTTTCGTATGGAAGTAATTCCCATCACGTTCTTCAACCAGATCGGATGATACTTTAGCACCGGTAGCTGTTTCGTATGCAAAAGCAAGAATCATTCCCTGATTAAACAGCTTTTGAAACGGTTCATCCGTAGAAACGATGCCCAGATCAAATAATACTTTATGCCAAAACCGAGAATATAGGAGGTGCAAAACAGCATGCTCTGCTCCACCCACATATAAATCAACCGGCATCCAATATTTCTCCTTCTCCGGATCAAAAATTAGTTCATCGTTCTCCGGATCAATGTAACGCAGGTAGTACCAACAAGAGCCTGCCCATT
>DASRQG010000620.1:0-4235 GCA_035645995.1 Mariniphaga sp.
GGTAATGCTCATCAACCGAGGCCTTTTCGTACAGTGGAGCCTTTTCAGCTATAACGTTGGTTACCAACCTTGAATATTTGCTGTATAAATCCATGTCGCCTCTTATTACTGTAGCATCACGACACAGGTTCAGCGCCATCTTCATAGGCATGGCCGAATGAACGCCAAATTGCCGGGCTTCATAGCTGCAGCTGGCAACTACCCCCCGGTCCGACAGGCTTCCTATAATGACCGGCTTGTGGTTTAACTCCGAATTCAGCAGCCGCTCAACCGAAACAAAGAAGGTGTCTAAATCCATATGTACGATGGTTCTGTCTTGAAACTGCATTTTGTTTTCCTCCCTTCAAATCCTTTTATCTTGTTGATAACTATTGCACAATTCAAAAAAACAGTTTAACTTTGACTATTTAATGATCAATAATGATGATTACAACTTAGTCATTTTTTTAAAACAAACAAAATGTACCTCGCATCGAACATCAAATTTTTAAGGAAAAGAAAACGTTATACCCAAAGCCTGTTGGCTGATTCATTGGGTATTAAGCGCTCTAATGTGAATAATTACGAAAATGGAACGGCCATTCCACCTGTAAATATTTTATTGGCTTTATCCGATCTGTTTCATATTTCACTTGATACGCTGCTGCGAATTAACTTAGCAGGCTTACGTGAAAGTCAGCTTTATGTTATTGAAAAAGGTTCCGATATGTTTGTGAAGGGTAACGAACTGCGTGTGCTCACCACCACAGTCGACAGTCAGAATCGTGAAAATATTGAACTGGTTTCCATAAGAGCTAAGGCAGGTTACACCACAGGTTACTTCGACCCCGAGTATATATCAGGATTGCCTGTGTTTCAGCTTCCTTTTCTTTCTCCTGAGAAAAAATACCGCACTTTTCAGATTTCGGGCGACTCAATGCTGCCCATTCCCGATAAAAGCTGGGTTACCGGCGAGTTCGTACAGGACATATCCGATATAAAAGATAATGGATTATATATTGTCCTGACACTCAACGAAGGGGTGGTTTTTAAGAAAGTAGTTAATGAATTGAAGGATAAAGGTACCCTCCGAATGATTTCTCTCAATGCTGATTATGACCCGTACGACTTGTCACCGGTTGAAATCCGTGAGGTATGGAAGTTTGTTCACTTTATTTCGTCCCAGGTGCCCGAGCTGCCCGATCAGGAATCCTTACACCGCCAAATTGAATTCATTAAAAATGAGCTGGTAGAAATTAAAGACCGCATTGGAAGGTTCCCTGTTGGTGACAATAAAACCTGATATTACAGCTTCAGCATGATCTGGCTTAAAAACAGTGTTTCAGGTGTTGATTTTTAGGAAATTATCACCTAAATTAGCTTTAGGTACTTTTAAAATATATGCTGCATCCGTTTAGTTTCAAACCATGCTGTTTGGTAAATAACATCTGACTTCACCTCAATTCAGGGAAGGCCGGGAGTCCATACATCATGAATGTTTTTCGTACTCGGATGCACAATTAAAACCAACAACTATGAACGAATTATCTATACCTGAAACAGCCCTGGTAAAAGATTTACCTTCTACTAACCGCAGAAGCTTTATTGGAGGTATTGCAACAGCAGCAATAGGTATTACTAAAAGCAATACTCAAATTGAAGGAAGTTTCAGAAATGCCTGGTTAATTACAGAAGCGGTGAACCTTTATGCTGCAGCTCTTAGAGTCGCTAAAACTTTAAAGTATAATGGTGAAACACGAAAAGTTACAAACGTTCCCGAAGCAAATCAATATCTTATCAGAACTTATCGAAAAGGTTGGGCACGCGATGAAATTTAAAATCAAATTTATAAAATCAATAAATACTAATTATGAAATCACGCCGTAAATTTTTAAAACTTAGTGGGGCAGCATTGGGAGGTACTCTTTTCTTAAATAAAACTTCTGTAGGTGCATTTGTGAAAGAAGTGAACAGTTTTGGATTCCAGGTATGGACAATCAGAAAGGAACTCGTAAAAGATTTTAATGGTACCCTTAAGAAGATGGCAGCCATGGGTTATAACGAGGTGGAAATGTGTTCCCCATTGGGCTATTCCAATTCGGGATTTGAACCTTTAAACCGGTATAGTGGTAAAGAAATGAGGAAAATCATTGAAGATGCTGGATTGATATGTACCAGCTCTCATTATAATATGAGTGAATTGCGCAATCATCTTGATAACCGTATTGATTGGGCTTCAGGTATAGGAATGAAACAAATGATTGTTGCAAGTCTTGGATTACCCAAAGAGGCATCTGCAGACGATTATCGTCGTGCAGCAGATGAATTGAATGAAATTGGTGCGAAAACCAATAAAGCCGGCATTCAATTAGGTTTTCATAACCATCACATCGAATTTGAAAAACGGGGGAATGATTTGATTTATGATATTTTACTCAACCAATTTGAACCCGATCTGGTTAAATTGCAGTTCCAGGTAGCTGTTATTGATCTGGGATATAAAGCTGAAGATTACTTCCGAAAATATCCCGGCAGGTTTATTTCTGCACATCTTGCCGACTATTCCCGTTCTGCTCAAAAACAAGTACCCATTGGCCAGGGAATGGTGAATTGGAAAGATTTTTTTGATGCTGCAAAAGAGAATGGTGTAAAGAATTTTTATGTTGAAATGGAACCAGAGTTCTTTAAACCCAGCGCCGACTATCTAAAGTTTGTTTAGATTACCGGATTGCCTGTGTCATTAACGATTTTTTCCTGAACATCCGTTTTTACCGGGTGTATGTAATTTTCATTGTCCACAAAATGGTAATTTGGAACTTTTCTTAATAAAGTATGTTGAAGATATTTAAATGATTACTTCAAGAATATAAACGCTATAACTTTAATTACCAAATTGAGCCATGTATTATAAACCTCAACTTCTAAATATTTCAACTGTATCTATTATATTTTTTTTATTGCTTTTTATTGGATGTAAAGACAAAGGCCGAATGCCTGATTTTGAATCTACTACAGATTGGAAAATATATCTAGGCGATAAATCAGGCAGCCAATATTCACAGCTTGCCCAGATAAATGTTGATAATGTGCATCTGCTTGAACCTGTATGGGAGTATCACACCGAAAACCTGAATAAGGACGATAGAACCCAGATTCAATGCAACCCTTTAATCATTGATGGAATTTTATATGGAACTTCTCCTAAACTCAGAGTATTTGCTTTGAATGCTGCTACGGGTGAAAGATTATGGGAGTTTAATCCGGGTGGGGAAGTAAATTTTGCAGTAAATGTAAACCGGGGTGTTACCTATTGGTCAGATGAAAATGATCATCGCATTCTTTTTTCTGCAGGTGCCGAACTTTATGCGTTGGATGCTAAAACCGGAAAGCTGATTGCTTCATTCGGACAGGAAGGGAAAGTTTCGTTGCGCGCCGGGCTGGGAGAGGTGGCTAAAGAAAAATATGTAGTAGCAACTTCACCGGGTATTATTTATCGTGACCTTATAATAATGGGATCACGTGTATCCGAGAATGTTGATGCAGCACCGGGATACATTAGGGCTTTTAATGTTAAAACCGGTGACCTTGAATGGGTTTTTCATACCATTCCTAAACCGGGAGAATTTGGTTATGATACGTGGCCCGAAGATGCATGGCAATATGCTGGCGGCGTTAATAACTGGGCAGGAATGAGTCTAGACAACGATCGGGGTATTGTTTTTATACCAACTGGTTCACCTGCATACGATTTTTGGGGTGGCAACCGTAAAGGTCAAAACCTCTTTGCTAACTGTGTTCTGGCATTAGATGCTGCAACAGGCGAAAGAATCTGGCATTTTCAAACTGTTTATCACGATATTTGGGATCGGGATTTGCCTGCTCCGCCAAACCTGGTAACCGTTAACCATGAGGGAAACTCTATCGATGCTGTGGCACAAATCACCAAGTCAGGTTTTGTCTTTTTGCTCAACAGAGAAACAGGTGAACCATTATTTCCTATTGAAGAGCGTCTGGTACCTTCTTCTGATCTGAAGGGAGAGGAAGCCTGGACGGTACAACCATTTCCGGTATTGCCTCCACCTTTTTCCCCTCAAACATTTACAGAGGAAAATATAACCGATATTTCTCCTGAAGCAACAGAACATGTGAAAAATGTATTGTCAGGGGTTCGAACCGGCCAATCCTTTATCCCGCCGTCTTTGCAGGGTACAATTATCTTTCCTGGTTTCGATGGTGGAGGAGAATGGGGAGGGGCT
>DASRQG010000621.1:0-7814 GCA_035645995.1 Mariniphaga sp.
CTGCTTAAAAAATGTCCAGGCAAAAACAATGGCGAACAAAACATAAAACAAGCCCCCGCTAATAAATGCCCAGGCTTCTTTACTTAAATAAAATGTGGCATAAAAAACCAGGATTGTATGCGCTGCAAAAACAAAAAACAAGGTTTTCATTGTATTTCGCATTTGCAATTGTTGTTGTGGATTGATCTCTATCCCTTTCATGTACCGTTGTGCCATAAGTTGTGGCAGGTTTAATTTTGAAAAAGCAGCCACAGCCAATATTCCAACGAGAATGAGTTCAATAAGTCCCGGTTTTAATTTAAAGAACAGGTCGTTGTGAAATAAGATTGAGACGCCTCCCAATGCTACCAGGAGCAGGGTATCAAAAAGAATAAATTTATCGAAACGTTTTTCTTTTACGCCAATCCAGCTCATTTGGACAACACCGGTGGTAATAGCAACAAGTAACCCGGTTTTAGTGCCCCATAATTCGTCTGCTACAATAAAGACGAACAAAGGGATAAAACCGGGTAACAGCTTTTTAAGAAGCTCACTCCTCGACAAGCTCATCATTCTGAAAGTTTCAACAGCTACTCTTCTTGTGAAGGAGCCTGTGCAGGATATACTTTATAGATTCTGATGTCCATAATTAAGGGTGAAAAACCGGGTATTCCACCTGTACTATGCTGGCCAAAGCCTAAAGCAGAATCAAAAATAATTCGTGCTTCAGAATCTGATCTCATATGAAGCAGTGCTTCATGCAGAGCTCTCATTGTATTAATACTTTGTGCTGATGCGGATAACTGAGACGGCGGCGTAACTACTACAGATGCAGGTTCATAGGGCCCGGAACCCGTAGTGAATGATGAATCCAGTGTCATCAGGTTGTAAAAAAATTCTACTCTGTCGTTAATTTTAATTGAATCTCCAACTCCCACAACTTCAGGAAAAAAATACAAACCTGATTGTTTTGGAGTTGCATCTGAATAATGCGTACGCATATAATTATCGAGTTCCCTCAATTCATTACGACGCTGTTTCTCAAAACTATTTTCTTTACATGAAAAGAATGCAACCAGAATTAATAAAGTTGCAACAGTACCAAATATCCTCATCTTAATTTACAATTTATTCTTCCACAGAATGATTTTCCAACACTTCGATAACAAAAAGCAATGTTTGATAGGGTGGAATCGGACCATATCCGGCACTTCCATATGCAAGTTCTGATGGTATTATAAATTCAAACTTGGCTCCCTCATTCATGAGTGGCAGTGCCTTGTGCCAGCCGTCAATAAACATATCCTCTTCAAAAACAAATGAATATTTATTACTTGCATCAAAGAGTCTTCCATCGATCAGATAGCCAGCATAACCAATAGACAATGAATCAAGAAGCTGTATATTCCGGCCTTCACCTTCTTCTCTGACAACATAATACAACTCATTATCCAATGTATCAATATCCTGACCATCTTCAATCAGTGCATCTAAATATTTGTTTCGATTTTCAACTTCCTCTTCTGAGGTATAAACATGAGGTTCATCCTCATCCAGACAGGAAACCAGAACACCCGCTAAGAGTGCCATTAGGCCTATCTTCTTTAAAACGTCAATCATCTTTTTCATAATTTTTCTTTTTTTAATTTATTGTTGTTTGTGTTAACAGATGGTTGTAATCTTTTAAAAGTTCAGTAAACCTCTCAACTGACTCCTCCAATGACAACTTCACTTCACCACCTGCTGCGTTGCGATGCCCCCCTCCGGAAAAATGTTTGTTTGCAAATTCATTAACCGGAAAACTTCCCTTTGAACGAAAGGAAGCTTTTACATATCCCTTCTTTTCCATAAATAACGCAGAAAACACAATATTATTTATTGAAAGCGGGTAATTCACAAATCCTTCTATATCACCCGGCTGGAACTTATATTCTTTAAGTTCATCTTGCGAAAGCCAAATAATAGCGGATCTGTGTTCCGGGAATACCTTCATTTTATTGAGTGAATGTCCCAACAACTTCATGCGGTGCTCAGAGAAGGTATGATATACAGAAGCATGTATTTTTTCAGTATCTATACCACATTCCATCAACTTTGCCACAACACGAAAGGTGTTGGAATTAGCAATATTATGACTAAAAGAACCCGTATCAGTCATAATACCGGTAAACAAAGCTTCCGCTGCATCATGATTTAAATATCCTTCCATGTCTGCTTTCCTAATTACATCATATACAAGTTCGGCAGTTGAGCTGTATGAAGGTTCAGATACCATGTAATCACAAAAACTGACCGGATTTGGGTGATGGTCTATTAGTACCTTTGTCCTGGAAAATTCCAGTAACTTATTCTTAAGCCGTGAAACACGTTTTGGTTCATTAAAATCAACACAAACCATAACATCTGCATCACTTAAATATGAAACAGCTAATGAGCGTTTTCGTTCATAAACAACAATTTCAATTTCTGAAGAAAACCACTTCAGAAAATCGGGATAAGCATTAGGCACTACAATAGTAACCTGGTGCCCATAATTATTTAACACTTCCCCTATCCCGATAGAAGAACCAATAGCATCACCGTCGGGATTTTCATGTGTTATAACAACAAATTTCTTCTTAGCACCCGTAAACAAATTACGCAGTGCAATAATAATCTCATTATCAGTATTTTTCAAAACCATTCCAATTTGAATGCACAAAGATAAGAAAACTGGCAGGTGTGCAAGGTTTTTAATTATCCATTTTTTGTTAATATTGCATCATAAACAAAATCCTTAAATAATATATAACTATGGCAGGTATCCGCACCTTCACAATGATAAAACCCTCAGCTTTTAAAGCAGGCCATGCAGGGGCAATCATTAAAATGATTCAGGAAGCAGGTTTTCAATTAAAAGCAATGAAATTGACCCGTTTATCCAAAGAACAAGCCGGAGCATTCTATGCGGTGCATTCAGGAAAACCTTTTTATGATTCGTTAGTGGAATTTATGAGTTCAGGGCCTATAGTAGCTATGATTTTAGAAAAGGAAAATGCTGTAGAAGCTTTCCGTAATTTTATTGGGGCCACTAATCCTGAACAGGCGGCTGAAGGAACGATTCGCAAACTATATGGGACGAGTCTTCAGCAGAATGCAGTTCATGGTTCAGACAGTGATGAAAATGCTGCTATAGAGTCAGAATTTTTCTTTTCACAACTGGAAAGATATTAGCCTATATCTATTCACTTTTTTTCTTTAACCCCTGAATTTTTCTTTCAGTCAATTGCATAATTGATTCAAATTTTTCATCAGCTAGTTCAGATATCTGTTCAGCTTTCTGTAATATATCCTGCATAAATGTATCATCGGAACAATTTAGAGCATTTATCTTTATTGTAAGAAATGCACCCTCAACTGCAGCTTTTGCACAACATGCGCCCACACCGGTATCAGAGATCGTATTAGGGTTTGCGGATTGAGCCATTTGATTAAAAACGTCGAAACAACTATACGCATTTTGCATAATCTGAAACGGAATATTAATGGCTGCTTTTGATGCTTCGGCTAATACCTTTTTTTTATTAAGCGTCATTTGTTCATCCCTTTCCGGCATATTAAGGGCATTGTATAATTGAATGAATGCACTTGAATCTTCATCTGCTAATCGTAACAATGTTTGCTGAAAATATTTAGCTTTTTCTGCCCAATCTGAAAACTCTTCCCATTTATGTTGCCACCCTTTTTTATGAGCAGAATTGTTAGCTGCCAATCCTGCCAGAGCAATACCCATTGCTGCAACTGCAGCAGAAACAGCACCTCCTCCGGGGCCGGGAGTATCATTGGCAGTAAGCTGAACAAATTTTGAAACAGGCCGGTCGGCTAAACGTCCTTCAGTATCTTCTGTTAACAGGTATTCAATAATTTTCGTATTTGGATCGAAAGGATGTAAATCATCTAACCCTAAAGATTTTACTGCAATACGGATAATTTCATCATCAGCAATTCCGGTAGATCGTTTTTGTTTATGCAAAAAATACCGGCCTGCTTCCAACATTGAATTCAAAGGGACTAAGCCAATCAGTTCGGAACCAGTAACACGTAACCCCTTTTCAGCAGCTTTTTTAGAAACTTCCTCAAAAGCTATATGAAGAGGTGTAACTGATAAATCAGTCAAATTCATAGAAACCTGAGAAAGGCCAAATTCCTCAATATACCAACCAATAGCCCTGACTTTAGGTAAGGTTCCGGGAATTTTCTCCGGTTTTCCATCAGCCCTCAGTACAATATTGCCAGTTTCAGGATCTTTTTTAATTCTGCCCGATTCTCTTACATCGAGAGCAATGCTTTGAGCCAGTTGGGTTGACGTAGTATTAAGATTGACATTATATGCTAATAAAAAATTCCGGGCCCCTATTGTTACTGCTCCGGTTTTAGCTACAGAAACCGACCAGGAAGCAGGTCCGAAATCCGGTTTATCAAAATCAGTACCCAATCTTTTCTGCAGGCCTTCATAGCCACCTATTCTACAGTTTGCCAGACTTTGTCTGTCTTCGGTGAAAGCAGCATGTTCATAACAATAAACCGGGATGGATAATTCTGTGCCTACACGTTCTGCAAGCTTTCGGGCATATTCTACTGTTTCCTCCATGGTAACGTCAGAAACAGGAACCAAAGGGCAAACATCAATGGCACCAAATCGTGGATGGACACCAATATGATTTCGCATATCAATAATCATGGCTGCTTTTTCTATTCCTCTGAAAGCTGCCTCTACCACTGATTCAGGATCACCGGCAAAGGTTACTACGGTGCGATTGGTTGATACTCCGGAAGAAACATTCAGTAGCTTTATTCCGGGGACACTTTCTATCGCATCTACAATTTCCTTTATACGAGCCGGGTTTCTCCCTTCTGAAAAATTCGGAATGCATTCAATAATTTTACGCATAAATTTTTTGAGTAGTGAATATAATCATGCATCCTTCAAAGATATCTAAAGCAGTTGGATTTCACCATTCAGAATTACTGTTTCTACTAAATTTGATCCATATGCATAAGGAAGATATTCAATATTGGGAATTTCTGAGGTAATGAACAAATTAGCCGTTTTACCACGGGTAATACTTCCCAGCCGGTCGCTTATACCCATTGCACATGCTCCATTTATTGTAGTAGCATTAATAACTTCTTCAGGAATCATTCTGTAATTGATACAGCCAAGCGATGAGATAAAATTCATATTACCACTTGGAGATGAATAAGGATTAAAGCCCGATGCTAAAGCAACCGGTAAACCTGCATCTATCATTTCGCGTACCGGAGCATATTGTGTATTTAAAAAAAATGAAAAACCGGGAAGAACAATAGGCATTGTTTGAGAATTCGTCAGGCATTCAATTTCTTCTTTACTGATATGTTCCAGATGATCGACAGAAATAGCATTGTGTTTAACACCTACCTGAACACCTCCGGAATTACCAAACTCATTTGCATGCAATTTGGGTGTAAGCCCATGCTTTATACCTTCTTCAAGGATTAATTCAGTGTGATCAGTTGAAAAGAATCCATCATCGCACGATACATCTATAAAATCGGAAAGTTCTTCACCTGCAACCTGCGGTATCATTTCTTTCACAATCAGATCGACATACTTTTCTACATCGGATTTATACTCAAGTGGTACAGCATGTGCGCCCAGAAAGGTAGATCGTATGCAAACCGATGTTGTCTTTCTAATTTTCTTAATGATGCGGAGTGTCCTTAATTCATCCTCCAAGGTTAAACCATATCCACTTTTTATTTCCAATGCACCGGTACCGGTACGTATGATATCTGTGATACGCCCCATAGCAGTTTCATAAAGAAAATCATCAGACACACCATGTAACTGATTGGAAGTACTTATAATCTCCATTTTCCTCCTGCCGGCAAGCCCCTCCTTTCCTTTTCTAATATATTGAGCAAATTCTTTTTCTCTCCAATGGGGAAATACTAAATGTGTATGTGCATCGCAGTATGCCGGGTAAACAAGTCTGTTAGAACAATCAACTTCAACCAGAAAGTCATCATCCTTATATACATCCTTTAAACGATTCATAGGGCCATAGTCCTGAATCAACTCATCTCTGATTATTAAAAAGGCATCCTTTATTGTATTGACAACCGACATGTCATCTCCTTTTTTATTCATCCCCGGGTTGTCATCTACCTGCACCAGTTCTTTGATATTTTCAAGTAATAGTTTCATGCTAAAGCGAGAATATAAGATTGTTATTTAGGTATTTACACCAATAAATCAATTGTGTTTTGCAGTTTATAATCACCTTTAAGTTACAACATTGAATTGAAATACAAACAATATATCATTATTTTTTCTGTATCTAAGCAACATTCTAAAGCGTGGAAAAACAATCGGTGGACTTCGAAAACACTTTACTTTGAAACCCTTAATTTACCTTAGAGGGCAGATAAATTTAAATAACGATACGGAATTATTATTTTCGCCTTCTGAATCATACATTAAGATATGCTAAAAAAGATACCACACACTTACGTTATAATTTTTCTTTTGATCGTTGGATGTGCAATGGCAACCTGGATTATTCCCGGCGGAGAATTTGAGAGAGAGAGGGTTATAGTAAACAATGTGGAAAGAGAAGTTATTAAAACAGACTCTTTTCAAATTACGGAAAGTAATACACAAACCTGGCAGGTATTTTCAGCTTTCTTTAAAGGATTTATAAACACGGCTCCTATAATAGCTTTTATTTTAATGATTGGTGGTGCTTTCTGGATTATCAATGAAAGTAAAGCAATTGATATTGGTATTTTATCCTTTTTAAAATCGACTAAGAAACTCGAACGCATCGGAATAGTACAGCGAATTGGAATCAATAATATTATCCTTACAGGAATAATGTTGGTTTTTAGTTTGTTTGGAGCAGTATTCGGGATGAGTGAAGAGACCATTGCCTTTACAATCATATTTGTCCCTTTATCTATATCGATGGGTTATGATTCAATAGTTGGGGTATCCATGTGTTTTATAGCCGCTGCATTAGGATTTGCCGGTGCATTTTTAAATCCTTTTACTGTAGGAATTGCACAAGGATTGTCAGACCTTCCATTATTCTCGGGAATTGAATACCGGCTGATTATGTGGATTGTGATTAATATTACAGGTTTTACTTTCATTCTTCGTTATGCAAATCGTATTCAACGTAATCCGGAAAAATCACCCGTTTTTTTTGAGGATGATTATTGGCGGAAAAAGAGCGGAGGAAATAATGTAGCTTTTACCCCATCGATATCACGTGGGACCTGGATATCATTCATTTCATTATCGATCATACTAATCTTATTCTCATTGTATTACCCGATGAATTCATTGAATATTGGGAATAATCAAATAATTATACCGGCAGTCCCGTTTGTCACACTTTTATTTATAATTGGTGGATTTATATCCATGCGAAAGTCCTATCATTATTTTATTCTGAACCTGCTTCTTTTCACCATCTTGTTTTTGATCATCGGGGTTATGGGATACGGATGGTATGTAATGGAGATTGCAACTTTATTTCTAGCGTTGGGAATCTTTTCCGGTATCGCTGCAGGAAAATCAGCAAACAACATAACAAATTCCTTTATTGAGGGAGCCCGTGATATTCTTTCCGCAGCACTTGTTGTAGGCCTTGCAGGAGGAATAGTTGTAATACTTGAAGATGGCAGAATTATAGATACCATTCTTTACTATGTTTCTCAATCAATGGAAGATTTGGGAAAAGTTGGTTCATTGAGTACAATGTACGTGATTCAGACTTTTCTGAACGTATTTATTCCTTCCGGTTCAG
>DASRQG010000622.1:0-3503 GCA_035645995.1 Mariniphaga sp.
TAGCCTGCACTCCAGCTTATGTTTGAGAAATTTCGTTTCAGAGCAGGAGCTCTTTGCAGCATACTGTCAACTGTTCCAGCTGCAGATGTAACAGGTGTTGGATACCAGTCGTTATAGGCATGAACATCAAGTTGGCCATGATCGAATCGTATACCAGCTTGTAGCAAACTGTTAACTGATATAGAATATTTGGTAATAATAAATATACCTGCATTCAGTTGTTCATACTCGGGAATAATAAACCCACGTCCACTGATATCGTTTATCTGATAATCGGCAGACATGCCAGTCACCAGTTCTGCTTTAGCATTTAAATTGACAGATGCAGAAAAATTACCCGACCAGGTTGATTTATTAAATTGCCGTTCCAGTTCTTGGGGGAAGTCGAGATAATCGGGTAGTGCTGGGGGCATAAATCCATGCCGGGTATATTGACTCCATTCTTTTCTGATGTTATTTTGGTAACCCAGGTCAATTCTTCCTTTATAACTATTTTTGTGTATCGTTCCAATACCTGATATTTTTAGGTGGTTCGCCTCCTGGAATGGCATATGAATATCACGTGATGATTTATCATGCAAAGCATTATCCACACGTCGGGGTTCAAGGCCATGTGTATTGGCAAAAAATCCCTGTTTATTTTGAACATTACTCACGAGTATTTTTCCGGATGTACCATTATTTTGAAAACCTATCACCGTGTGTAAATTTTTCTCTTTACCGGCTGTATTTCTTAACCGGTTTTTGTAGATCGGTGCCTTATAGGAATAGATATCTATACTATCGGCAGGCACACGGTAATCAGCGTAATCTAACAATGTACCTCTCAATTGGAAGTAAAAGTTTTTTCTGCGTGCAAATGCGAAAGCAGAAGCACCTGCAAGGTTGTTGTTGGACTTTGCAATCAGATCGATTGAGCCACCCTGCGCATAACGCCGGGGTACTTCAACCTGTTCGAGGCTGATGACACCTCCCATTGCATCCGAACCATAAAGGAGAGCTGCAGGGCCTTTAATAATTTCAACCCGATCGTATAAAAACTGATCTACTTCAAGTCCATGATCGGCTCCCCATTGTTGCCCTTCGTGTTTAATGCCATTTTCAACCACAACTACACGATTAAATCCGAGTCCCCGTATTACAGGCTTGGATTGTCCGGAACCAATCTCCATTGATCCGATACCGGGGAGCCGTTCAAGCGACTGCATAAGGCTTCCACCGAGATTTTCTTTAATAAAAGCATCATTGACAACTTCAATATGCAGCGATTCTTCACGATTTCGACGTAAGGAATAATTATCAGCAATAACCACCTCTTGAAGGGTTTGCAAACGTACACTCAATTGAATGTATATGTGCATGTCATTTTCAAGTACAATTGTTTCAATATGTTCCCGGTATCCAAGGAAGGAAACCCTAATCGTGTATTTTCCTGCCGAAAGTTCTTTAAATTGAAATTCACCTGATTCACTAGTGACAGTCCCTTTATGGTCTGGCATTAACAGAACAGCGGCAGCCGGTAATTCTTGATTATCAGTATCTGACACCTTACCGGAAAGCATAAAACTATCTTGCGCCCCGACTAGGGTATAAGCAAAAAAAGCGACCATAAATACCAAAAACCTGAAAGATTGGAAGGAGTTAATTATTGGCATTCGGGGCATAATCCTTTCATGATAATTTCTGTTTCCTGAAGTTGATAACCTTCAGGAAGAAATGATAAATTAATACTTACCGGATCCATGCACTTCACGTTTTTACATGTTGTACAATAAAAATGGGCATGATTATTATCTCGATTGCCAGAGTAACCGATACCAAATTTAACCAGCTGATTATCGACCACTATTTTATGAAGGATATTATGTTCGAGCAGTGTTTTAAAAGACCTGTAAAAAGTAGTGCGGTCAAAAGTAATCGGCAGTCTCTCCCTGATTTCATTTTCCGATAATGGATTACTGGCTTTAATGATAATATCGAGAATTCCTTCCCGGCAACCCGTACGCTTTAGATTATGTCGGTGTAATATATTTTCAGCATTCATTATTATAAAACTTAAACGAATGCAATAACATATCAAATGCAACATTGTTGCATCCGAAGTTGAAATAAGTTATAAAAGGAAGTAATTTCCGAAAAGGTGATAATTAAAATAATTGATCAAGTTGATAAACATCATTCCATACAAAGTTTTCCCGTTCCAGAAGTCCACTGAGAATATTCCGACGTTTTAACAGGGCAGGGTCAACCAGAAAAGAACTGCTAATAATTTCCCAACCTTTCAATTTATGAACATCGGGTGTATCCAGGTGAGTTGAAGAATTAGGAAGATTTTCTTCGATATGATTCAACAGATGAGTAATAGAGGTACGGATAGATCCCAGAGCATTTTTAATTTTTGCACCTTCTTTACTATTCAGGAGAATACTTAGAGCTTCATCCAAAACAACCAAGTTAAGGTTTAGTGAGGTTTGTACTTTACTATTAGCATAACTGTGTAATACCGGGAAAGCCTGTAGGTTCACAAGATGACGTTCAATTTTATCCTGAATACTTAATAGATTAATGCGGGAAAAAGTTTCGTTTTGATTTAAAAGCCGATATACCATTTCTTCCGGTGTTTTTCCAAGATTACGTATCGATAAAGCAAGAGCTCTTTTATGGTTTAATGAAGAAAAAACAGATACAAGATAGGTTATTGAGGTGGTAAAGAATATAAAGCCGAAGAAAGAAAAAATGGCTGTTAATAGTTCATACGATTCTGAATCCGGTTTAAAATTTCCGATTCCCAGTGTAGATATGTATAACCAGTAAAATAAAATCGTTCGATATTGGAGGCAGCCCGTCCATCATCGTTAACTATTGCTTCCGGTTGAAATGAGTAGACTAAATACAGGCCCAGCCAAATTAGTACCACCCACACTGATATAAGCAATCCATTTAGAAAAATTCCACTTTGATTGTATAGTTTACGACCGACAATTCTTGCTCCGGTTTTTAATATTTTGTGACTTAAAAGATGAACGTATCGGGAAATAAAACCCGATCCTCCACCTGAAAGGGTGGTAAATACGAAATCATAAATTGTTATAATCAATATCAGAGTACCTGACATCAGTGCTAAAAAACTCATCGTTATTTAAGTTGAATATTTTTTATATCTGTAACAGAACATTCAACACTTCGAGAAATCAAATGGTTGCAAATTAATAAAAGAATATGTTTATGAGATTAAATGAAGGAGCTGTTTAGATTAAAAAAGGGATGTATTTTATGAGCATAAAACTATATTTGTCACATGGTTATCTATGAATATGATGGTACTTTTGAAGGGTTATTAACCTGCATATTTGAAAGTTATGACCGGAAACAATTTCCTGATGTCATAAATATCAGGGGAAATGATCCGGCAGATTTATTTTTAACTGTGAATTTTATTGAATCAGAACCAATAAAAGCTGAGCGAGTATGGAAAAAAATCCAGCAGTTGATGCCATTACCTA
>DASRQG010000623.1:0-3230 GCA_035645995.1 Mariniphaga sp.
AAATCCCTAAATACGAATTGTTTTGATTAATTATAGCTCTACTGAAGATACATTCAGCAATTTGGTCTAACTTTGAGTTTATTTCATGTTTCATACAAATATAATATTTCTAAAACACCTCTATTCGCAACCTAACTATGAGTTATAAGGTTCAATTACATCTTTAGTTAAAAAGTGAATTTTATTTCAGTTAAATAATATTGGGAGTTTATTTTAAATATTCGCAATTCCTTTAGGTTTAATTGGAATTATTCATTATCAAAAATGGATGGAAATACACCATAGTTAAAAATAATCAATTAGTAGGAATGAGAAAAATTATTATGTACTTTCATATCACCATGTCTACTTTCATTATTGGTATTTAATTGATGCTTTTCACTCGAACAGTATTACTTTAACTTGCTTTTCAAAGGGTTTGATCAGTTTATTCTAAACCATGACAACATATTTAGATTGCAAACATATATGATTTATTATAAAGAACATAACAAATATATATGTTATATAACATAATTTGGCTGGAGTGTGAGATTAACACTATGCGCTTATTATTAACAAACTTGGTCACTTATGAGACCCTCCCATCATGAAAAGATCACATAATCAAATGAGAAACCATTTCCCTATAATCTATACCCCCCTTTCCCCTTCCGCCATTGAACCTTGTTGTGATTCGAGCTTATTTGCAACGCTCGAACGATCTAGCTTGTAAATTTTTGATAAATATTGCTTGGAACATCCTCCTTGTATTTTATACATTTCAGAATCATTAAGATTTGCGATAACTTCTTTTTTAGAACTAGTTTCTCTGAACATCAACTTTACCCCTTTCCTTTGCAATACTTCCCAATTAGAATAATAAGCACCATTCCAGGTATATTGATCTATAACTCCTGCAGGCATTAAAAAATTTCAGACATTCCCATTTGCTCCTGCTGTTTGCCTTCCGATAATAACACCTTCTTTAAACTCCACTTCTATATTGTATCGACTTATTTTCTCATTCATAATTTTGTTGTTTAAAGCTTGTTCTATTTAGTCTCCCTGCACTTCATTTTTATCTATTGGCACTACAATTTTCATAGGTACATCTCGACGTAGGATATCGAAGATCAGAGTATCATAGATGATTTCAGGATTTCCTTTATTCCTGATATCTTTCATAGGGATATCATTCACAGTAATTAGCTCATCTTCCTCTTTGAGACCTGCCTCCTTGTAATAGTTCCCCAGGTAATCTGCCACTTTGCGCACCTTCCACCTTCCATCTGGAGTCAGGTAGGTTGAAAAATGGAATCGCCTGTGGTTGGGATTTACTACCCGCTGATAGTTCTCTATAGGCTGCAATCCTACTTCCCGTTTATTCATATCAAAAAACAGGTTGAACCTTTTCAGGAAATTTAATCCCACAAGGTAATTAGCAGAAATATCATTGGGATGATCAAAGGTATATATACGCACGGAATCCAGAGGAAAATCATCAAACAGAACAGCATCCACCGTGTAATGGCGGTGATACCCACCGGGTGATGATGTTTCTGTCCAGACGGCATCCTCTTTCCGATTGAAAAACTCCAATTCTTCAGCCCTGTGCATTAATACAATGTCATATGGCATACCCAAATCAACAAAAAAATGGTGATTGAGGTTGATAGTATCTCCATCTGCAAATCTTACTTTTAAAGGTAATTGCACATAATAATTGGGTAACAATGGTGTCACAAAACTGTTTTCCGGCATTTCGAAGTTCTCCGTATGTATCTCCACATAATTAAGATCAAAATTAAATTCCCATACATTCGTCGTATCATTTGCAGGAATATTGAACATACCGTCTGAATCCTCCGTGTTATAATGCTGTTTCCAACTGAAAGCAGTCATCTTACTAAATTCTTCCAATTCGAACTTTCCTAATTTCATCTTAGGAATATCATCATAGTATACCCAAGCCGAATCTCTGTAAAAAGACCAAGCTGACCCGAATTTAGGATCTATAACAGGTTCAGAATTGGGTACAAGAGAAGGATGAGCGGTGAAAAATGCAGCATCTAAAACAAACTGCCCTCCTGTATCAAACCATAGGTTGGCAGATATACTGTCATTTAATTGTACGGGAAGTATAATCTGTCTGTTTTCAGGATTAATTTCAAAATAAACCCTATTATCATTCTGCTCTTTGGGTGTTTCAATACAACTCACTAATATACAAGCAGAAATAAAAATGCTTAGAGAGGCAAATAATAAAATTTTACTCATACTTTTAAAATTTATATTTTACAAGTATCCAATACTCAACGAATATAATCAGGACTTTTCATCATACTCTAAAGAATAGAAAAGTCCTGACTATTTAATCCTAATTACATATAACTACAAAACTACGGATACGTTGGACAACCCCAAGTAGAATGAGTACAAGGCATATCTTCTTTACCACACATTGGGTGAGAATCACATAATGGGTGAGAAGGATAAGGATCTGGATAGCAATCGCAAGGATGTGCTCCCGGATCCGAAGTATATCCTTGTGCATCGTTGGCACTGCTGTTGCTACTGGTACTAGAGCCACCGGGATGCCCTTCATAGTTACAGCCACATTGGCAACATCCCAGTGTACCTCCTCCCAGGATGCGCACCATCTCGCATTCATTCAGATTGGCGTTTGACTATTCGTATAATTCCAATTTATAGTTTCATAGTAAATTCCACTTTGGAGGAATAATAGTAGGAGTTTGTTTTAATTACATCCGATCTGGCTCTCTATGCCTAATCAGAATGTGAAATTATTTCTCTTAAAAACAGGATAGATTCAACCTATCAAGGATAATCGGCACCTGCTGGTAGACAAGAGAAACAATAGCAGGCGCCTTATATGGCCAAGAGTATCTTTCCCAACTGAAAGATGGTGAGAATCGTTAATGGTATGTCAACAATGCTTTTCATTCGGTCTGCATTACTAAGTTTCGCTTTTCAAGGGATCCAATAACACGTGCCTTATCACGTTCGTACTTTCCCAACACAAACATACAGGATTCCCGTCAAACAACAAGAATAATTTGGCATGTTAAAAAACTATATTATACGGCACAAAAAAAATCCCGATTGGAACTTAATCCAACCGGGACATTTTATAAAGAACGGCGGCTACCTACTCTCCCACAAAATATGCAGTACCATCGGCGCTATTGGGCTTAACTTCTCTGTTCGGAATGGGAAGAGGTGGAGCC
>DASRQG010000624.1:0-5800 GCA_035645995.1 Mariniphaga sp.
GCAAATTCTTTCATCATCAGATTAGCTTCATCTTCTGTCCAATAGTGCCCTACACATAACATATTGTCCTGTGAGTGACCATTAATACCAAGTGCAATAAGAAAAATCGCTAAAAAATATAGTTTCCTGTTCCATTTCTTCATAGTTGTTATATTTTATTTTTTAAATTTCATTCCCTGTTTTTATTCCCAATTATATGAAAAACATAATTGCATGTGTTGTAAATCTACTAAATTTATACTTGCATTACACTTTTTGCCACACGTATAGCATTTAAACCGATGATTTTTTGAATTTCATCATCTTTTAAACCAAATTTAACCAGGCCTACCGTAAATAGTGGCCAGTTAGTCCATGCCATACTTCGTTGCATATTAGACTGAGTTGTAAAGGGACCCTCTTCAGGCCAAAGTGCTTCCCACCTGGTTCTGTTGGGTGATCTCTTCACCTGCGCGGCTACTATTTGATTTTCTTCGGCAGAATACCGTGAAGAATGGCCATGATCAGTACCAATAGTAACATAATCAGCCCCAAAATTTTTCACAACATAATGGATGTGTTCCATTAAAGCAACTATATCACCTGAACCTCCTAAAAAACGAGGAATACAACATATACCTATGTATCCGCCTGAGTCTGCAAGTGCCTTTATAACATTATCAGGTTTTGAACGAATAACATTGTTAATAGAGGTGACACAACTATGACTGGCTACAACAGGCTTCTCTGAGATTTTAGCAGCATCAAAACTTGTCTGCCAACCGGAATGGGAAATATCGACAATCAGTCCTATCCGATTCATTTCTTTCACTACATGATACCCGAATTCACTTAACCCTCCGTTTGCTTTTTCCCCACAACCATCACCTATAGCATTCCGCCGATTATAAGTGAGATGCATCATTCTAATACCTAATTGATAAAAAACACGCAGATAACGCAATTCATCTTCAACAGAAATCCAGTTCTGAGGAAGAGGAACACCATTACCGGTAAAATACAATACTCGTTTACCCTCTCGTTTCGCCTTAATTATATCCTCCGGAGTAACAGCTTTATAAATAAAATCCCTAAGCATATCTGTTGAGTATGTAAATCTTGCCAGTCTTTTTATTAATCTGTCAACAGCATTACCTTCCTCCCCGGCATTTTGGAAAACACAAGTTACCCCGGATGCAATCCATGCATTCTCAAATTCTTTTTTCTCCTTTTCGAAATTTACAAACCGGGTCATCCTCATCTCTTCTGAAAGGTCCTGAAGTTCTAGCTGAGAAGCATTATCATTTATAGCCTTAACCATTGCATTTCCGTCAATCGCCGCTGTGGGCTGAAATCCGTAGGTGTCGAATATCAACGAATTTTTATGTAGCTCTAAACCATGTTCAAGTTGACTATTTGTGGGTTTTAATAAATTTAAGGCAATATCATACGACTCTTTCATAGTTGGATCCATATGATAAACCTCCTGATGGGGGTACATTAATTTTTCCAGCGGAGAACTTATTAGTTTCGATGAAGTTAAAAAAGTCAGACCCATTGTTGATCCAATAAATTGACCGCGGGTGATTTTATTTTTCATGAAATAGATTTTAAATGTAACTATTTAATATGTCAGGAATAATTCATCAAGTGGAAGAAGAAGCATGCCGAACATTATGTATGACATGCTTCAATACCAATATATATCAAACTAATAGCCTGGATTTTGTTCCAGCATTGAGTTTTTATTCATTTCTTCCAGAGGAATTGGTAAATAATACATTTTCTCAGGAAAATTCCTTGGTTGAAAAGTAGAATAGGTATATGTTTTCACACCTGTAACAGGATCTTTATGAATATCTACTTTCATTGCATCAACACTTAGTACTTCAGGTGCTATTTTCCATCTTCTTACATCAAAAAACCTATGCCCTTCCAGGAACAATTCGATCTTTCTTTCATGCTGAATCTTTTTAAGCAATTCTTCTCCAGAGGCTGTAACAGGAGGCATATTAACACTTGGCCTGCTTCTGATCATATTTATATACTCCCTGGAGGTAGCTTCATCACCTAAAAAATACATGGCTTCAGCATAATTAAGCAGAACTTCATTGTAACGGAAATGAGGCCATGGAGTATTTCCTACGTTTGTACCACGAGGTTGTATGATTGATTCATTTCCAAACTTTCTGCAATAATATCCGGTTGTTGTAGCATTCCAGGCTTCTATGGGGCCATCCTGTGAATCCATTCCTCCGGGCAGAAAACATTCTACCTCTCTACCCTGAAACATGGCCCCATCAAAATTAATACTTGCATAAAACCGGGGATCTCTATTCTCCCATTGTCCATTATGCGGATCGTATTCAGGATCTTCTGCCGGAAGTAAACCATTTAATCTTTCATACTCATCAACCATATTCTGTAGTGGATGAATGTGAGCATAACCATAATATCCCGGAGGGAAATGGCTCAGCTCCACTCTCATCTCAGGATATTCAACATTATTATATAATCTGTTCCAAATAATCTCAGAATTATATATTGCATTATCCTGGTATGATTCCCGATAATCAGGATAAAGAGAATATACGTTAAGATCAATTACAGCTTTGGCAGCATCGGCAGCCATTTGCCATTTTGCTTTATCGTTAGATGGATTATTCAAAGGACTTGCCATATACAATAATGCTCTTGCTTTCGCAGCCATTACTGTTCCTTTAGTTATTCTTCCTAAATCAGTGTTGCCATAAGTCAGGGGCAATAAAGGAATTGCTTCTTCATATTCTTTAAGAACAAAAACCATACACTCTTCATAGGTATTTCTTGGAATAAAAAAGTCATCATCCAAATTAAATGTCTGAGTTATTAATGGCACACCATTGTAGAACGTGGAAAGCCTGAAATAGGCATAGGCCCTTAAAAATTTCACTTCACCAATCATCCTGTTCTTTATGTCCTCATCAAAGGTTGCATTTGTAATATTTTCAAAGAATATATTACATTTGGAAACTGTTTCATAATAACTACTGCTCCAATATCCGGCACCACCACTATTGCCTCCACTTCCTCCATACCAGTAGTTAACCATTTGAGCATTACCAGGTGTCAGGTTTCCTTCATTAATCATATCATAAGTTGCATTGTTCCTTCTGGTAACTTCATCAGTTAAACATGCAGTTGTGTTCCAATCTACCGGGAAACCACGGTAAATATTACTTATAAATGCATTTATTAATGCCGGGTCATTCCACACTGCTACTTCTGAATAACTATCTAATGGGACTCTGTCTAGTACGCTATCCGAACAGGAAAAGTTAAATATCAATACAAAAATTGATACATTTAAACAGAACTTTAATAATATTTTTTTCATAACGGATATTTTATAAACTGATTCTAACTCCTAAATTATACACCTTACTCTGGGGATAAAAATCTCCGATCAATCTATCCCCTTCCGGATCATACCATTCAAGTTTATCGATTGTGAAAAGATTACTCCCACTCAAGAACAGTTTTAATGAATTGACATTAATCCTCGACAAGAAGTCGCCACTCAAGTCATATGAAAGCTCTAATGATTTGAGTCTTAAGAAACTTGCATCCATTTGCCAAAATGTGGAAGGAAAACCATTTACATCCATAGTACGTGTCTCACTATCAGGAATAATTGGATATTTTGAATCCATACTTCCCGGAGTATACCTATTTTCTAATAATTCTTTTAATGAATTATGTCCTGCACCTTTAGAGTATTTATGTAACTGAACCCATGCTCTTGTCTGGCCTGCAAGGTGTGCCCATAAAGCAAATCTTTTGTAGTCTAATGCCAGGTTTAATCCAAATGTAATTTCAGGAGTACTCGATTGATTTACCCTTACCATATCAGCATCAGTAATCACTCCATCCTTATCAGTATCTTCATATTGCAAATCACCAACTTGTGTTCCCGGATATACGGGAATTGATTCTAACTCTTCCTGAGTTCTAATGATCTTAATTGCTTTATACAATAATGGTGCTCCAATAATATTTCCTTCTAATTTTTGCCATTCAGGAATATTTTGTGCCTCATCAATATCAATTATTTGATTTCTTGAAAAAGCTATATTTCCGCCCAAACGGTATGAAAATTCTTTGAAATTCGCTCTATGCCCCAGTTCAACTTCAATCCCTTTATTTTCTACTACTCCAATATTTTCATTAGGTAATGTTAGACCAGTGTTTCCGGGGATGGCCAAATCTCTCTTCGCTAAGATGTTAGATCGCTTTTGCTTAAATACATCAACTGCGATACTGAACAGATCATCCCGTATACTCGCATCCAGCCCCAGGTTAGTAATTTCAGCAACCTCCCAGGTTATATTCGGATTTGGGGTTACACCTGCAACTAAACCTAATGTGGTTAGAGGTGATCTTCCAAAAGTATAACCAGTACTACCAAGTGAATAAGTTGACAGCCATTGGAAGGCAGGAATACGGTCATTTCCAATCTGGCCATAAGATGCTCTAAGTTTCAGATTACTAAATGCTCCTCCCTGCATAAAGCTCTCCTCAGATATTCTCCATCCTACTGAAACACCCGGGAAAAATCCCCATCTTCTATCTTTTGGAAAATTAGATGAACCATCATATCTGAAATTCACATCTAACAAATATTTACCCATGTAACCATAATTTAACCGGCCGAAGTAGTTTTGACGGGCACCTTCTGATGCCGATCCATCTGTTACCTGATTGGCCAGCCCTCCGGCAAATAATTGATCAATTACATCAGAGTAAAAATCTACTCTTCGTGCTGATAATTCATTACTCTTTGACAGAGACTGTTCAAAAGCAATAAAAGTATTAATTGAATGATTGTTAAAACTCTTGTCATACTTCAACCTGAAAAATGTTAAAGAACTAGTGTAACTATCTGCCTCTTCAGTTAATTGTGGTGCCTGAGGCCCATCTTTTACTGTGGAGTATTCCTGAGTTGAACGTGAATAAGAATTAGCGAAATAAGGTTTACTCCATGATTTATCGAATCCGGAATTATTTACATAAACAAAATATCCGTCTGCTCCAAGGCCGGTAATCCATGGAATCTTAACATCCAGTGATACTTTAGCTGAATATCGTTTATCTTTATTATCAGTATAACCAGATTCCTCTGATGATTGTATAGCAGGATTATCACCGGCAGTTACACCTGATGAAGGCATACCATTCGGCCAAAATACAGGTACCGTAGGCAAATTTGTACCTAAAGAAGAAAATGGATATCCTGTATTATAATTTTCATCTAATGCAGAGTTTAAATCAAAACCCACTTTCACATTTTCATTGATTTGACCATCTATTCTGGCAATTAATGAATAAGTTGTAAAATGAGAATCACCATATTTAAATATTCCATCCTGAAAGGAATATGAACCGGAAATAAAATAACTTAAGCTTTGCGTTCCTCCGGTCATATTTAAATTATGTTGTCTTTGAGAGGTATATTTATTAAGTACTTCATCATACCAGTTTGTATTTGGATAAAAAGGATCAGATCCATCTCTGAATTTTTGTATATCCGACTCAGAATACAATGGTGGTTGTCCAAACCTGGCTCTGTATTCATTAGTAAATTCAGCATAAAGTACTGCATCTGCCATTTCAGGAACACGGGTTAGCTGACTGAACCCTTCGTTTGCTGTATAATTTATAGTCGGTTTACCAACCTTGCCTCTTTTTGTTGTAATTAAAATTACACCATTTGCTGCCTGAGCTCCATAAATAGCAGCTGAGGCATCTTTTAATACTGAAATAGATTCAATATCATCAGAAT
>DASRQG010000625.1:0-5124 GCA_035645995.1 Mariniphaga sp.
GTAGAAGAAAAATAATTTCTTTTTGCCTCATCTACCCTTATTGAGGCATTTGCGAAAGTTGGAGTAACCGCAGCTATACCGGCAAGGCCTGCTGTTGATGTTCCTATAAATTGCCTTCTTGAATAATTCTTTTCTGACATAATCAATTACTTACTTTTTCAATACCTATTCATTAAAGACTAGGAGTGCGTACCCATCACATACAGGAATTGTAACCTCAATATAATCGCCAACAATTTTAAATGGCAACGATTTCTGGTCAGGTGCCTGATACACCTTTTTTATCTTTTTCCCATCATGACGCAATGCAAGCTTTATATTGTGTAATTCAAGTGGCTCTTCGATCATTTCCGTTTTTGAACCTCTTAACTCAGGGACATACGACAACAGGTGAACCATTCTCCTTCCGGCTTGCTCTGTAACAAAAGCCCGGGCAAACGATGGGAACCTTTCTGTTTTAATCAGGGGATCAGGTAGAAAATCATTTAGAACATTTGAAAAAAGTGTTCTTAGCTCCACGGAAGCCTGATCGTTATATCCGGAAAAAATTCGGTGCGAGAAATGAGCAACTTTACCATGAACTGTAAGAGCCGGTTTATCAGTTACTTTATCGGGAGGAGTGTAATAATAAGCATATTCACCGTCCCAATGACTATTATAATAAGGTTTTACAAGATTAGCTTCTATTATAGTTCCGGGTAAAGTTTCAATATCAACTCCGGATGCATACAGAGAAAGGGGCATATCAGGTAATCCTGTTTTATAGTTTCCGTTGGTTGAAAAATATGCAGGATCAAAATCGTTTTCCCCTATATACTTCACCCCCCATTCATTTTCAAGCGCAAATTTTGTTTTCTCAAGGTTGAGCCCTGAACTACCGGTTGATATTACAGCTTTGCCTGTACTTATATGTGCTTTAACCCGATCTGCAACCTCATCTGTAAAAGTTACATCATCCGGAATAACCAGAATTTTATATTTGCTCCAATCAGAATGAGTGGTAACCACATCAAATTGTTGTTTAAGTTCACTCAACATTCTGACTGCTGCTTTCAATTGTCCATCGCTGCGTGCCATTCTCCTGATAAACTGGTTATCTTTAGCATATACCACTGCTACTTCAGTAATATTCTTTGCATTATCATACCAGGGTTCTAAAACCTGCAGCTCTTTGTAAATCTTTTCAAGCCTGTCAAAAACAGCAGTTTCAATATCCCCGCGTGGATGAAAATGGCCACCAACATTAGGCCTCATACCATTTGCCAATCCATATAACAGTTCAGATTTTATAGCAGCTTCCGGACGCAGGCCCCCAAAATCGCCCCACCGGTAAAAACGGCCATTCATGTTCAATACGGGAATATCTCCCAGTGTGCGCATATAGGCAGAAAGTACCGGTAATACTTCATACCCTCCATGTGCTGTTGGCAGATGTTCACATTCGAGATGAGTTCCAAGCCGGGCTTGATCTGCATAGGTTATTCCATTGAAATACAACATATAATTTGGATCAATATCTCTTGCTGCTTTAGCAATATCTTCAGCAAGTCGCAATGAAGACGCAGCTGCAAAATCAGCAACTTTCGTCTCATCGGTCCAATCTATACCTTTGTCTTTCATCATACCAATACATACAGGGCAAACACATGGTATTCCATTTATACAATCAATAAAAAACCCTGAAACAGGATAGTTATTTGCTATCTCCTGAACCATTGAAATCAAATGATCACGGTAAGCTGTATTCGGACACATCGTTCTCACCCAAGGCGTCAGTCTGGGATCTCTATATACCCTTCCGTCCGGATATACGGTAGTCCAATCACGGTGCTCATACCCCTCGGCACTACTTATCCCTCCATTCAAATATGCTGTCAATGCAATCTCTTTTCTTTTGCAGGCATCAGCAATCTGCTTAAATAAATCATATTTCAATGATGGGTGCTTAATGCCTATTTTGGTATCGTAGTAAGCCATCCCAAGATTGCACCGTGCATGGAAAGTCAGATAATCAACACCACATGCTTTAATCCTGTCGGTATATTCTTCAACATCAAAGGTTTCACCAACATCAGGACAGGCAGGCATCGTATGATTATCATAAAACAAACTGTATTTAGGCTGATGAACTCCTCCCGGGTTATTGGTATAAGCTTTGATATCCTGTGGATATGCTATCCCTGACATCATCAGACTGATTGTTAATAATAGAATTTTCCGCATAAGTAATTTCCTTTCAATAAAATTTTATCAATCTTTAAAAGGTCAATTTTTAATTGCAGCCTTTGCAAATGCTTCAATTAATTGTTCTCGTGAAATATTAGAAGCCTTTAAAAAGAGCCGGTCTGCTAAAGGTACTGTAACAGAATCTCCATCTATCGATACTAAATCTTCTTCCTGTCCCAGATTCTTGAATAACTTAACATCAGAAGCATTAAGATCTAAAACCAGCTGTTTATTATCCGAAATATGCCAGAATGTAACATACAATTCATTTTCCCTTTCAAAAATAAATGCTCTGATCTCTTTACTTCCACCTGCAGCTTCAGTAATCTGCTCATAAGGCACTAATTCAAAATTATTCTGTTCATTCAATAGCAGGATATGCTCCTGTTTAAGATTTTGAAGCATTTCCTTCTGATCATCGGTAAGTACATTTTGAACTCTCGCTTCTTCCCAACGTCGCATTACTTCCAGATTATCGGCTGTCCGGGGATGTGTATTAAACGTTTCAAGATTAGCATGTATGGATATTGGGCAGTCCCATGCAGCAGCTCTACTGGTCACAAATTCCAACATATCAGGCTGCGTACCCACTGTATTATCAGATGGAACCCAATATCCAAGCCATCCAAAATTGATTCGCGTAAAATCTTCCTGCATTCTTGGTGCTTCTTCTGCCGGATGTCTTCTTGTTTCATCTTTTAATACTTCCGGCCTGAAGATATCGAAAGCGTTACCACCGCTAAGCATGTGCCAGCTAAAATGGGTCTTTGCTGCGCCTTCTGCAAATATTGGTTGAGGATGCAGCCGTTTGAAAACTTTATATTGCGCTGAAGCTACATGAAACCAAAACGGGTCGTTTACCCCTTCCGATCCATCAAAATAGATAAACTTAAATCCTGCATCATATATATCTGCCAATGTTTCAGCAATCTGATCCTGCAAATTGGTATTTTGATCAATATAAACACTGGTAGCACCAAACTCACTTACATCAAGCAGCCCGAAAATATATCCGACCGGCTGTGCATTTACTGTTGTTTCATCAACACCCCGGCTACATCCGGTAAACATATATGGAGGAGTAGTTGTAAATCCTTCGTAAGAAATTAATTCTGTACCAATTTTTAAAACTCTTGCACCTTCAGCCATCGTTGTACCTTCAGGATTTTGCTCAATATATATCTCCGTGTCTGTTTTACCCAGAGGCTTTGCAAGAGTGTAATATCTCAAAAGATTTAGACGATGGTCTGGTACAGGCGTTACAAACCGACTGTCTCTTCCTATATGTGAATGCAAGTAGTGCACCCCCGGCAGAATTCCCTCTCCTTCTATCTTTTGGAGCATCTTTTTCAAGTCTTCTTTTCCATTTGGAAATTTTTCCAGGTCGAAGTCATAATCTCCCAGATTTCGATATCCTCTGCCTTTAAGAAATGAAGGATAATAAATTACCATGTGACGGAAACCAGACTTCTTTGCATATTCTAAATGCTGGTCAACATTCTGCGGGTTTACATTTGCTGACCAGTAGTAGCCATATTTTATTCTTTCATCCTGACGACTTTTTGCTCCCTGAGGCAAATTATAATCCTCCTCCAGCTTTGCTATTTTATCTAAAAGATCCTTTGAATTACAAACTATAAGGGCAGCTTCAACCCCCTTTAGTTTTACATCTTTCACAGCATCCGCTTTCATGATCCGGTACCCGTTCCGCCGTTCGTTATCTATCCGGGCAAATTGATCAGTTGCCAGAATATTCAGCGCCAAATTATCATCCCAACTCACATTTAACCATTCTCCAAAATGGGTTCTGTTACGAACCGGTAATTGAAGGATGGTAAGTTCTGATGTAGGTGGTGGAGTAATTTTAAGATAAGACGGATAATCTTCCGGTTCAATAATAAAATCTTCCAAACGAAAACTGATATAATCGGGCTTTTCTGTAACTGTTATAACGGCTTCATAAGGAAGTACTTCAAAACCTACAATCAACCTATCTCCTTCTCTGTATATTGTATCGGCAAAGAATGTAGTTCTCTTATTGGGATGTGCCAGTTTAACTTCATTATTAAAAGGCCTTTCCTGAGTAACTGTAAATGCCGGAACATTTTCATCCAATACAAGGCACTCCTCATTTGTCGGTTTATATATAAGGCTTTTGGCAATTCCGTCACTTCCTAATGTAAGCCTTACCTGCTCATTTTCAATAAAGATGTCATTACTTTCGGCAGTTTTAATATTTGTTGCCGCACAAGAAAATAGCGTAAATACAATTGTTATCAGAATTATGATATTTAGTTTCATGGTCTTAAAAGATTAGTTTTCAAATACTACAAGTGAATACCTATCACACTCAGGAATTGTAACGTGAATATAACCATTCTCTACTTTATGTTTTAACACTTTTTTATCATGTTTTGACACTTTATTATCAGAAGCAACATATACTTTCCGGGGAGGTTTTCCATCTACACGCAATGAAATAGTCACATCTTGAAGTTTTATGGGTTCTTCGATCATTTGGGTCCTGCCCCGCATTTCTGGAACATAAGAAAGTAAATGTACCATTCTTCTGCCTGGTTGTTCTGTAACAAATGCCCTCGCAAAAGATGGAAGATCATCTGTTTTAAATAAAGGCTCCGGCAGAAAGCTATTAAGAACATTAGAAAACAAGCTTTTAAGTTCCACTGAAGCTTTATCAGCATAACCAGAGAAAATCCTGTGGCTAAAATGTGCCACATTACCATTTACTGTAAGTGCAGGCAGATCAGTAACCTGATCAGGGGGAGTATAATAAAATGCATATTCTCCATCCCAGTGTTTATTAAAATAAGGCTTGATCAGATTGGCTTCTACTTTAGTATCACTAATGGGTTCCATGTTAATACCGGTAGAATATTG
>DASRQG010000626.1:0-4859 GCA_035645995.1 Mariniphaga sp.
GGCACTACGATTAATGGCAGGGGGAACTCATTCATCAGACTCCAGCCAATTCATTCCTGTTGAAGACAGGTTCTATTCCGGAGGCAGTTACTCTATCCGTGGATGGCGTCGTTCAGAATTGGGGCCCAAAAGAACCAGCGGTACACCATTAGGCGGTAAAAGTATTTTCGAAAGTAATATAGAATTCAGATATCCTTTATTCTGGAGATTAAGTATGGTTGGTTTTATAGAAGCCGGAAATGTTTGGGAGCAATCTTTTACCTATCGGCTCAATGATCTCTCTTATGCTGTCGGTACCGGCCTTAGAATTGATACCCCAATCGGACCGGTACGTTTTGATGTAGGGTTTCCTGTATGGAATGAAAAACGGAATCCTGAATTTTTTATAAGTGTAGGACAAGCTTTTTAATAAATGACAAAGATTATCAAATATATATTTAAAGTTCTGGCAATAGCAATACTGGTGCTGCTGCTGGTAATCCTGCTTGTTTCCCTGCTAATTCAAACAAGGCCTGTCAAGAATCAGCTGACACGTATTGCCGAAAATCAGGCATCGGAGTTTATTGATGGTGATCTTAAAATTGGCCGACTGGATGGAAACTTTTTTGCCCAATTATTACTCAATGATATCCTGCTAACAACCGATGAAGACACAGTTGCTTATATCTCAGAACTCGACCTGCGATACAACCTTCTGTCTCTTTTTAATGGTACCCTCGACTTTCATTCCATAAAAATTGATCAACCTTATCTTTATTTACAACAAGTGAACGACTCAACCTGGAACCTTCAACAACTGGTTGAACCCGGGGAAGAACCAACCGACACCACATCTTCAGGAAGTATTAATATAAATCTAAATTCATTTGTATTAAATGAAGGAAAAATTAAAATCAAATCTCCTGACACAATCATTCCTCAACAAATTAATAATCTAAATGCAGATTTATCATTAGTTTATTCAGAAGATAATATTGCAGCTAATATTCGGACGATCAACCTTAGAACAAATAACCCCGACCTTCACTTAGCTCAATTGTCTTTGAATTTCAAAATGAATGACAGTAATGCAGAATTAAGCCAATTTATAATTCAAACATCGAATAATAAAATCGAAGGTCATGCAAATTACTCCACTACACCGGAACGCAGTGGCGAGGCATTTTTTATTACAGACCCCATTCATTTAAATGAATTTGCGTTTCTGATACCAACATTAACCACCGCTGCAAATCCCATTTTAGCATTGGAAGGTTCTCTCACTAATGATTCAGTGAACGTAGCACTTGATCTAAGTGATAAAAACCAGTCACTGGAAGCGACCATTAATTCCGGTAATTTGTTTGAATATCTTTTTGTAGATACTACTGCAATTTTAAGGTATCATCTCGAATCGAAAGTCACCAATATAAATCCCGGCTATTGGATTGGTAACCCGGAATTAAATTACCTTATCAATGGGAATATCAACGTTCGCGGCAAAGATATCGATCCGGAAAAAGCCCAAATCTATTTGTTGGTTAATTTATTTGAAACAACTATTGAAGATCAGAATTTCAGTAACATAACAGCTGATGTTGCCTTACAATCAGGAGATCTTACCGGAACAATACAAGGAGAAGGAGGATTTGGTGATTTTTATGTAGCACCTAATATTAATGACCTGATTGGAAATCCATCATACCGCCTTAGGTTCAATGCCAACAATCTCAACCTTGCTGTTTTAACAGGCACTGATTCCCTGACCTCAAACATTAACCTGCAATCAACAATTAAGGGGACTTCATTTGATCCGAAACTTATTAATGCTGAAGGTGAACTGATTATCTCCAAATCAAGCTTTCAAGAGTTCTATCTCGATTCAATGGTTGCACAGGCAAAATACGCTTCTGAAAATCTCCAGGTTGATACACTATGGCTTCAAGCCGGCACTTTGAAAGCCCGGGCAGCAGGTAATTATAGCCTCAATGCAGAATCAGATCTTCGTGTTGCTGTAAATTTTGACGATCTGAATGCACTAAAAAGCTTTATTCCTGCCGTTAATATAATGACCAGTGGGGCTCTCGAAGCTAATGTTACAGGTGTCCCTGATTCTCTGGAATTTACAGCACACCTGCAGTTAGATTCTACAAGTTACGATACAATTACATTTGGAGGTTTAGAATTAAAGGCAAATGGGAACCTTACAGCTACCGATACTTTATTCTCTGCATCGGCAAATTTAAAGAACCTCGATCTGGGCTCCTTTTTCCTGGATACCATATTTGCTCAGGTTGAAGGTTCTGTTGATTCGGTATTTCTGCAAACTCGAATCCT
The DNA here is from genome assembly GCA_035645995.1 of Mariniphaga sp. Lineage (GTDB taxonomy): Bacteria > Bacteroidota > Bacteroidia > Bacteroidales > Prolixibacteraceae > Mariniphaga. The sequence goes on from DASRQG010000626.1 coordinate 2,317, forward strand.
TAATCAGGATATGGATACTGAACTTCATGCAGGAATTGTCCCTACCGATAAAATTGCCATAACAATTCCTGTCTGGAACATTCAGTATAAAAACCAGGAACTATCTATGCAACAACCTCCTGCATATATTGAAATCGATTCTATAAATTATCTGGTAGATAACTTCCGGCTATCATCAGGCGAAGGTGACAGTGCTCAATTTATTGCACTCCAGGGAAACATAAGCAGAAAAGGAAAAGAAGACTTTTCATTTGAGGCCGGAAATCTGAATATTATACAACTGGCAGAAATGATGGATTTTGAATTTAATGGCTCCGGACTTGCTGATATAAGTTTTAAGCTTACCGGAACTTCTGATGCTCCTGTAATAGATGGAAATTTTGATGTTCGGGATGCTACTGTCAACAATTATAAATTCACAACCCTGGGTGGAAGGATGGATTATAACAACAACCTTTTAAATTTCAATTCACAGGTTGTCCCGCAAGATAGTGGCAGATTAGAAATAAAAGCAGAAATGCCGCTTTCGCTTAACCTGGATACCATGGGTTTTAAATTTTCCCCCGATGATTCACTGAAAGCCCAAATCCTGATTGAAGAATTCTCATTGGCTGTTTTGAATAGCTTTGATGTTCCGGTTCAAACCACCGGTTTTATTGAAGGCAAAGTAAATGTAGATGGTACAGCCAATGCACCTAATCCGGAAGGAAATATAAAACTTGTTGATGCTTCATTTTCGATGCCCGAATTTGGTATTGATTACAGTGACGTGATCCTGAATGTGAATTTCCTGCGCGATCGCATTGAACTCGATACATTGCAAATTCGAACCAGTGACGGAAAATTATCAGGTAACGGTCTTGTGAATTTTGGTTCCGATTTTTATGAAGGAAATATAAGCGATTCTAAAATCAGGCTCGACTTTGATAAATTCAATCCGGTAAACCATCGTCAGTTTAATATGCAAGTTGATGGGTATACTAACATCAAAGGTGAAGCCGACAGTGTTGTATTTTCAGGCGATCTTGCATTACCACAAGCCGAATTTTATCTGCCTGCCATCTTCAGCCTGATGGGAAGAATGGACACCAAGGAAATGCCTAAACCTATATTATTGCAAGAACTTGAAAGTATGTCGATCTCTTTAGATTCACTCGAAATTACTCAATTTGAAACAGAGGAACCGGATACTTCAAGTTTCGATTACCTTAATAACCTTACCGGTCAAATACGATTGAGAATCCCCCGCAATACATGGATTAAAAATGATGACATGCGGATAGAGATAGCAGGAGAACTGGAGGTAATAAAAAGTGCTGATTTCTTTGAGCTATTCGGACAAGTTGAAGTAGTGAGGGGACAATATGAACTACTTGGACGTGTATTTGTGATCAATGAAGGTACAGTAGATTTTCAGGGCGGTGAAGAGATGAGTTTTCAAATGGACATTCAGGCTTCATATTCGTTCAGGAACACACAACAGGTTCAGCAAGAACTTGTTGTAAACATAACAGGCACAGTAGAAGAACCTGAAATAAACTTTGAACTCGATGGTAATGCTATTGAAGAAGGCGATGCCCTTTCTTACATCCTCTTTGGGAAGAGCATGGATGAACTTACCATTAATGAGCAGGATAATATGGAACGTTCAGGAGTGGGTGACCTGGCACAACAAGCTGCAGCTTCTTTAATTTCAGCCCAATTAACTAACTTTCTTCAAAATAAGCTCGATGTTGATTATATTGAAGTTAAAAGTGGTGGTGGATTTAATGATGCTTCGGTTGTTGTGGGAAAATATATCACCAATAAACTATTTGTCAGTTATGAGCAACGTTTTGGCCAAACTGATGTCCATAATCCAAAGAAGTATGAAGTAAAGCTTGAATATGAATTGTTTAGATTTCTATTCTTTGAATTAAATAATTCTACGATCGATAGTGGATTTGATGTTATATTTAAATTTGATATTTTGTAATAACACCTGGAAACGACTGATCTGGTGTATAAACCTGTTGCAATTATAAATCAATCAAGTCAATCAATTATTAATCTTACACTTTAGATAACAAAAGCTAGTCAATTATATAGACTTAAAACAGAGTTTATAATACTTTCAGAAACTACTGAACAACAGATGAAACTAAACCCCATCAAAAAAGGGCTTTGTTTGCACAAAGCCCCTTTTAGTATACATTATAAATCTTCAGATTGCTTCCACATTAAAAGCTACCGGTCCTCGATCGCTTTCTTTGATTTCAAACTGTACAGCCTGATCGTTTTCAAGGCCGAACTGTGAATCTTTGATACCGGTACGATGAACGAACACATCTTTACCATCATGGGTATGAATGAATCCAAAACCTTTTACGGCATCGTACCATTTTACTTTACCTTGCATGAGCAGTCTGTTAATAACGACCGCCGCCGCCTCTGTTGTAGCCACCGCCACCACGACGGTTACCACCACCTCCGAAACCACCACGTGAATCGTTGGTTTTTGGACGTGATTCATTTACCTTAATGTTCCGTCCGCTTAGTTCGGC
>DASRQG010000627.1:0-3883 GCA_035645995.1 Mariniphaga sp.
ATTTGGCTGTTTTCAGGTGGTGAGCATCTGGAACAAGTAGAACTTGTCGGTTGGTTTATAGGGCCACGGCGTGAGATGATTACTCCCTGGAGTACAAATGCTGTAGAGATTACTCAGAATATGGGTATCACGGATATAATACGCATGGAAGAATTTCTTCAGGTAGAAAGTGAAGATGCTGTATTTGATCCAATGCTACAACGTATGTACAACGGACTGGATCAGCAGATCTTTAAAATAAATAAACAACCGGATCCGATCCGGCCTATTGAGGACATAGCAGCATATAACCAACAGGAAGGTTTAGCACTTAGTCTGGATGAAATAGAGTATCTGGATACTGTTTCTGAAGCTATTGGACGTCCACTTACCGACAGTGAGGTATATGGTTTCGCGCAGGTAAATTCTGAACATTGCCGTCATAAGATATTTAACGGAACATTCGTCATCGACGGAAAAGAAATGGAGCTTTCACTTTTCCAGCTTATTAAAAAAACATCAAATGAAAACCCAAATAAGATTGTTTCTGCTTATAAAGATAACTGTTCGTTCGTACAGGGGCCGGTAATACAACAATTTGCACCGAAGACACAAGATAAACCTGATTACTTTGTTGTTAAAAACATTGAGTCAGTTCTTTCCCTAAAGGCAGAAACACACAATTTTCCCACAACGGTTGAGCCATTTAATGGTGCATCAACAGGAACAGGAGGAGAAATACGAGACCGAATGGCCGGCGGTAAGGGAAGTTTACCTGTAGCCGGTACTGCAGTATATATGACTTCCTATCCACGTCTGGTGTCAGACCGGCAATGGGAACAAGCAACTGAAGAACGAAATTGGTTGTATCAGACACCGGAAGAGATACTTATTAAAGCATCAAACGGTGCCAGTGATTTTGGTAATAAATTCGGTCAGCCAATTATAGCTGGTTCAGTTCTAACTTTCGAACATTTTGAACATCTAAAGAAATATGGTTATGATAAGGTGATAATGCTGGCTGGCGGTATCGGTTTTGCCAACAAGCGTGATAGTGTGAAGGGAAATCCTGTTAAGGATGATGCCATTGTTTTATTGGGTGGTGATAATTATCGAATTGGTATGGGAGGCGGTGCCGTTTCATCAGTCGCAACCGGAGAATTTGAAAATAACATTGAGCTTAATGCTGTTCAACGTGCCAACCCTGAAATGCAGAAAAGGGTGTTTAATGCGATTCGTGCATTAAGTGAGTCGGATGAAAATCCAATTATTTCTATTCATGATCATGGGGCAGGTGGCCATTTAAATTGTCTTTCGGAATTGGTAGAAACTACCGGTGGGAAAATTGATACTGCAAAACTTCCTGTTGGCGATCCAACCTTGTCGCAAAAAGAAATCATTGGCAATGAATCACAGGAGCGAATGGGCCTGGTGATGAACAAGGAGCATCTCGAACTTTTGAAAAAGATTTCTGAAAGAGAACGTGCACCCTTTTATGAGATTGGTGAAACAACAGGCGACATGCAGTTTACGTTCGAAAATTCCAAAACAGGAGAAAAGCCAATCGATTGGCAATTAGGTTACATGTTTGGTAATCCACCCAAAATGGTATTGGAAGATTCAACCGAACCATCAGATTTTGATGAAGTAGTTTATGAACCTGAACAAATAGAAACATATCTGGAATGGATGCTTCAGCTGGAGTCTGTTGCCAGCAAGGACTGGCTCACAAATAAAGTTGACCGGTCGGTTACTGGCAGAATAGCTAAACAACAAACAGCCGGGAAATTACAGCTTCCTTTAAATAATGTTGGAGTTATAGCGTTGGACTATCAGGGCGTTGCAGGGATAGCTACTTCTGTAGGTCATGCACCTGTTGCCGGGTTAATCGATCCGGCAAGCGGTTCAATAATTTCCATTGCAGAAGCACTTACCAATATAATATGGGCACCTTTAACTGATGGTATACGTTCTGTCTCTCTCAGTGCCAATTGGATGTGGCCTGCTAAAAATGAGGGAGAGAATGCAAGGTTATATCAGGCAGTTGAAGCGGCCAGTGATTTTGCCTGTGCCCTTGGAATAAATATACCTACCGGTAAGGATTCCATGTCTATGACCCAAAAGTACAACGATGGAGTGGTGCTTGCCCCCGGGACTGTTATAATTTCTGCCTCAGCTGAAGTATCGGATATCAGAAAAGTTGTGGAGCCTGTGCTCGTTAATGATCCATCAAAAGAAATTCTTTATATCGACTTTTCATTTTGTGATCTTGAAATTGGTGGAAGCGCTTTTGCACAGGTCTTAAATAAAATAGGAACCACACCTCCCGAAGTATTAGATAGCGAGAAGTTTGTTGTCGCCTTTAATGCAGTGCAGTATCTTATACAGGAGGAACTTATTTTAGCAGGTCATGATATTGGTTCTGGAGGACTTATAACTACACTGCTTGAAATGTGCTTCACTACTAATAGTGGTGGAATGAAGGTTGATTTGTCTGCTTTGGGTAAAGGTGATCAGGTGAAGGCCTTATTTAGTGAGAACCCGGGTATTGTAATACAATGTGACGATAATAATAAGGTGAAGGATTATTTGAAGAAACATGATGTCGATTTTATTTCATTAGGCTTTCCGGCTAAGGAGAGGACATTATCTGTGAAGTATGATGAATCGGTCACAGAGTATGATCTTCACCGATTACGCGATATCTGGTTCAGAACTTCATATTTGTTGGACCGGAAACAAAGTGGGCAGGAACTGGCACTCGAGCGGTTTAAGAATTTTAAGAAGTTTGAGCTTGAGTATGATTTTGGATCCTTTACAGGCAAATTGTCAGATTATAATATAAGCTTGAATCGTACAAATCATACCGGTATTAAGGCTGCTATTATTCGTGAAAAGGGTGTGAACGGTGACCGGGAAATGGCTTATGCTATGTATTTGGCAGGTATGGATGTGAAGGATGTACATATGACTGACCTTATTTCGGGAAGGGAGACACTGGAGGACGTTAATATGATTGTTTTTGTAGGTGGTTTTTCTAATTCCGATGTACTGGGGTCTGCCAAAGGTTGGGCAGGTGCTTTTAAATACAACGAAAAAGCACGGCTTGCACTTGAAAAGTTTTATAGCAGGAATGATACTCTAAGTCTTGGAGTTTGTAATGGCTGTCAGCTAATGGTGGAACTGGGACTCGTTTATCCTGAACATGAAGAACGTCCTGCTATGTTGCACAATGACTCAGGAAAGTTTGAATCTATCTTTCTTAATGTCGATGTGCAGGAGAACAACTCAGTGATGCTTCAAAATATGAGCGGTATGAAGTTGGGAATCTGGGTAGCACATGGAGAGGGTAAATTCTCTTTACCTTACGAAGAAAATAAATACCACATACCCTTGAAGTACAGTAATGACGCTTACCCTTTAAATCCTAATGGTTCACCACATGCAGCGGCTGCAATTTGTTCTGATGATGGTCGACATCTGGCAATGATGCCCCACCTGGAAAGATCGTTTGCTCCATGGCAGTGGGCATATTATCCCCGTGAACGTAAAAGTGATGAGGCAACTCCGTGGATAAATGCTTTTGTTAATGCCAGGAATTGGATTGAATCACAGCTCAATCCACAAATAGAAGATTAGGATTTGAATCCAGAATATATCAACTTATCAGCAAGTTGTTCAGCTATTGGTTTGCCCTTAAGCATTTCAACAATGCTAAGGGCAAACTGAATGGCTACCCCTGCACCTTTTCCGGTAATTATATTATCAGATATCTCAACTGCATTTCCGGTAATATCAGCACCTGTTAACTGGTCTTCAAAACCGGGATAACATGTGGCCTTCTTGTTTTGTAAAAGACCCAGGTTTCCGAAAACAAGTGGTGCTGCACAAATTGCGCCCAATG
>DASRQG010000628.1:0-8784 GCA_035645995.1 Mariniphaga sp.
ATTTGAAGAAGAACGTGAATTGACTGTTATGCTTCTTATTGATGTGAGCGGTTCCCGTAATTTCGGTTCTTTTGAAAAGATGAAAAAGAATGTAATCACTGAAATAGCTGCTATCCTTTCCTTTTCTGCCATTCAAAACAATGATAAAATCGGGGTGATATTCTTTTCTAATACTATTGAGAAGTTTATCCCTCCCAAAAAGGGGAAAAGCCATATCCTGCGTATTATCCGGGAGTTGATTGATTTCACCCCACAAAATTCCGGCACCGATATTACTGAAGCTGTACGTTATTTTACCAATGCGATAAAAAAACGTTGTACGGCTTTTATCATTTCCGATTTTATGGATGAAAATCCTGCACTGGAAATGGCACTTTCGGTTGCTAACAATAAACATGATGTAGTAGCACTCAAAATATATGATGACCGGGAACAAGAACTTCCACCAATTGGAATGGTAATGCTCAAAGATGCTGAAACAGGTAAATATGTTTGGGTCGACAGTAGTTCAAAAAAGGTCAGAAAAGTATATTCTGATCATTGGTATAAACATGCAAATTATCTTGACTACCTGTTCAAAAAATGTAATATCGACTATTCCTCCATCAACACACGCGATGATTATGTAAAATCGTTAATGACTCTTTTCAAAAAAAGGGCTGTGAAACAATAATAGAATGAAGCTGAAGATAAAGTTATTTTTGCTGATAATATTTTCCCTGCCTTCTGTCGTACTTTATGCACAGCGCATAAAAGCTACAGCAAGCATCGATTCAACAAACATCCTGTTGGGCGACCAGGTGAAGCTTTTTCTTGAAATAGATCATCCGAAAAATGTTTCTGTTGAATTTCCGGTCTTACCCGATACGCTTGCTGAATTTGTTGAAGTAATAAACCGGTCAGCCATCGACACTTTCGAATTGGATGACGAAACCTTTCTGAAACAGATTCAGGCTTACACGATTACCTCTTTCGACAGTGGTTCTTACCGCATTCCGCCATTCTGGTTTAAAATTAATCTTGATGGCAAAATCGACTCTATTCCATCAAATGGAGTTACATTGAACGTTCATACGCTCCCCATTGATCCAAACAGAGGGCCTACAGATATAAAAATGCCTTATGATGCCCCGGTTACTTTAAAGGAAGTTATACCATTTATTTTAGGAATCATCCTTATCGGTGCTATCCTGTTTTTTATCCTCTATGCTATTAAACGGAAAAAAAATCATCAACCACTGTTCTCGTTGCCACTAAAACCAAAAGAACCTCCTCATATTATAGCAATACGAGAGCTCGATCGAATAAAGAATGAAAAATTATGGCAGAAAGGAAAAACAAAACAGTTCTATAGTGATGTCACCGAAACATTACGTAAATACATTGAGGACCGTTTTCAAATTCCTGCAATGGAACAAACTTCTGATGAGACGATCAATAGTTTTACCAACAACAAAAACCTGTTGACGGAAAAATCATTAAAGAACCTCAGCCAAATATTGAGATTGGCCGATTTGGTAAAATTTGCCAAATATCAACCATTACCCGATGATGATAACATGGCTCTGGTAAATGCATACTTTTTTGTAAATGCTACTAAAATTGAAGAGAAGAAATCAGAAAATCCTGAACAACAGGATGAAGAAGGAGAAGATGTTGAAATTAAATAAAATGGAATGTTTGAAGGACTAGTATTTAATAACCCCGAGTATTTCTACTTATTGTTATTGATTATTCCAATGACAGGCTGGTATATTTATAGCCAGAAAAGAAATTCGGCAAGCATTCAAATATCATCGGCAGCTCCAGTGCTTAAAGCTCCAAAAACAATTAGGTATTACTTACGACACCTTGTATTTTTGCTCTACATACTGGCTTTTGCTGCATTCACAGCTGTACTTGCACGTCCGCAATCTTCCAGTAACTGGGAAAATGTAACTACCGAAGGTATTGATATCGTAATTTCACTCGATATTTCTACAAGTATGCTTGCAATGGATTTTTCTCCTAACAGACTGGAAGCAGCAAAGAATGTGGCGATGGAGTTTATTTCAGGCCGGCAATATGACCGTATGGGACTTGTTGTATTTGCAGGAGAAGCATTTACCCAGGTCCCGTTAACAACCGACAGATCGGTACTGCTAAACTTATTTAAAGACGTACAAACTGGCTTAATTGAAGATGGTACTGCTATTGGGAATGGTCTGGCAACAGCTACTGCCCGGCTTAAAGATAGTGATGCCATTAGCAGGGTAGTTATTCTATTAACCGATGGAGAAAATAATTCAGGAGAAATAGCTCCTCTTACAGCCGCAGAAATAGCTCGTACATTCGGCATAAGAGTTTATACAATTGGCGTTGGAAGTATTGGCACTGCTCCGTATCCGGTGCAAACACCTTATGGAACGCAGGTTCGTGATGTTGAGGTTAAGATTGATGAGAAAATGTTACAGGAAATTGCCAATATTACCGGTGGAAGATATTTTAGAGCTACAGGAAATCTTAAACTCCAGGAAATATATGAAGAAATAGATCAATTGGAGAAGTCGAAAATCGAAGTTCGTGAATTTAGCCGCCGGTCGGAAGAGTTCCTGCCCTTTGCACTGGCAGGGATTTTGTTACTTGTGGTGGGATTTTTACTGCGGATATCAGTTTTCAGAACGGTTCCTTAAAAATTCGAAGAAATGGAGATGTTCAGATTTGCATACAATGATTTTTTATGGGCCCTTTTAATTATACCGGTACTTACCGTTTTTTTTATTGGGTCAAGATATTTGCGAAAACGTGCATTACGTCGATTTGGCAATAAACAGGTCATAGCAGAGCTCATGCCTTTTGCATCTAAAAACAGGCCTGTGTTTAAATTTATACTGCTTATGTTTGCTCTGGCCTGTTTTATTGTGGGTACGGCACGGCCTCAATTTGGTTCTAAGCTTAAAAAAGTTCAGCGTGAAGGTGTGGAGATCATAATTGCACTCGATGTTTCCAACAGTATGCTGGCAGAAGATATTCAGCCAAACCGGCTTGAACGTGCTAAACGTGCAATATCTCGTCTGATTGACAGACTCAATGATGACAAAATCGGCCTTATTGTTTTTGCCGGTGATGCCTATATACAACTGCCAATCACTACCGATTATAATTCAGCAAAGTTGTTTTTAGATGCAGTAAAAACCGAAATCGTTCCGCGGCAGGGAACAGCAATAGGAACGGCTATCAGCATGGCCATTAAATCTTTCACCCCGGCTGAAGCTGCAAACAAAGCTATCATTGTCATAACCGATGGAGAAAATCATGAAGATGATCCTGTTACCGCAGCTCAGGATGCCGTTAACAACGGAATAGTGGTACATACCATTGGAATGGGATTGCCGCAAGGGGCTCCAATTCCAGTCGCCCAGGGTGGACAAACAGAATATATGCGTGACCGCGATGGTAATGTGGTAATTACACGCCTCGATGAAGCAATGCTTGAAAAAGTTGCTGCAGCAGGCAACGGTATTTACGTGAGGGCTAATAATGCCCAGGTAGGGCTAAATGCGTTGTTTGAAGAAATTAACAAACTGGAAAAAGAAGAATTGGAAACATTGGTTTATTCTGAATACGATGATCAGTTCCAGTATTTCTTTGCTCTGGGAATTTTATTTTTATTACTTGAATTTTTTATCCTGGAAAGAAAAAACAAGTACCTGATGAAAATAAAATTGTTTTCTACAAAATAAAGGGATCATATGAGAACATTAATAATATTACTGATAATAACGAGTTTTTCGTTGGTAGCCTCCGGTCAAAATGAACGAAAATTCGTACGGAATGGCAACAAACTTTTCATGGAGGCTGTAAAGGATACTACACGTCTTGATACAACAGCTTTTAAACTTGCAGAAAAAGAATACCGGAAAGCTTTGGAAAAACGTCCGGGACATGAACAATGGGATTTTAACCTGGCTGATGCGCTGTATAAACAAATGCAGTTTGAAGAGGCCGAAAGGAAATTTTCAGAGCTTTCAGAAAAACTTGAAACTCCGGAAGAAAAAGCACGAGCCTTACATAACCTTGGAAATTCACAATTGATGCAACAACGCCTCGACGAAAGTATAGAAGCTTATAAGGAGGCATTGCGAAAAAACCCTGATGATCTTGATACGAAATACAATCTGGCTTACGCTCAGAAAATGAAACAACAACAAGAACAACAACAGCAACAACAGAATCAGGACCAGAATCAGGATCAGGATCAAGATCAGGATCAGCAACAAAATCAAGATCAACAGCAGAACCAGGATCAGCAACAAAATCAAGATCAACAACAAAATCAGGATCAACAGCAGAACCAGGATCAGCAACAAAATCAGGATCAACAGCAACAGCCTCAGCAAACAAAAATTTCAAGACAAGATGCAGAGCAGTTGCTACAGGCATTACAAAATGATGAGAAAGACATTCAGGAAAAGGTAAATAAAGAAAAAGCCAAACAGGTTCAACCTTTACGAACTGAAAAAGAATGGTAGAGTTTAATTAAATATAGCATTAGTATTAAGATAAAATAATGATAAAAAAACTAATTGTATATTGTCTGTTTATCGCTGTAGCCATAGGAGCGAATGCCGAACAAACCAGGTTTGTAATGTCAGCTCCTAATGCAGTGGAAATGGGCCAGCAATTCAGACTAACCCTTACTCTTAACAATCGCGGAAGTGATTTACAACTTCCTCCCGGTTTAAGCAATAATTTTGACATATTGATGGGGCCCAGTACAGGCCAATCAACAAGTATTAGTACTATCAATGGAAAAACTACCAAAGAGGTAACCTATTCATATACTTTTATTCTGCGTGCTAAAGGGGAAGGCTCGTTTGAGATTCGTCCTGCTTCAATAGAAGTGGAGGGGAAAGTTATTGAATCCAATACGATTAAAATACAAGTTGTTAAATCTCAGCAACAACAGCAACCATCTGCAGGAAGCGGAACTGAAGAACCAACATCTCCTACCGAATTGAGTGGCGACAATCTATTCTTACGTGTTGAATTGAGTAAGCAAAATGTTTTCAGAGGAGAACAACTTATTGCTACTGTTAAACTCTATGCCGCTCCTGATATCCCAATTTCAGGCTTCGATGAAGTCAGCCTGCCTACCTACGAAGGTTTCTATACACAGGATATTGAAGTTCCAAAACAGATCAATTTTACACGTGAAGTGTTTAATGACCGGATCTATCAGGTAGGAATTCTTCAAAAAACTGTTTTAATTCCGCAGGTAAACGGACAAATAACGATCGATCCGTTTAGCATGTCATTATTGGTACAGCAGCGGGTGCGCCCCCGAAGTTTCTTCGACGATTTCTTTAGTGGCATGCAAACCGTCAAAACCCGAATCTCCAGTAAGCCGATTAACGTTAATGTGAAGGACTTGCCTCCTCAACCTGATAATTATTATGGGGGCGTAGGGAATTTCACTGTTAGCTCAGAAATTAGTGCAACCAAAGTCTCAACCAATGATGCAGTAACTTTAACGCTTACTATTAATGGAACAGGTAACCTGCGCCTTATAAGAAATCCGGAAATTAAACTTCCTACCGATTTCGAAGTATATGATCCAAGGGCTACAGAAAATATCAGAACAACTGATAATGGCGTAACTGGTAGTAAAACAATAGAATATCTGTTTCAGCCAAGATTTGAAGGGGAATATAAAATCCCTCCAATCACTTTCTCATTTTTTAACCCGTCAACCGGCACCTATGTTACCCGATCTTCTGAGGAATATGTACTGACGGTATCAAAAGGTGCAGGTGAACAAACTGCAACTGTTATCAATCCCCGTCAACGTGAAAACATTGAGATGATCGGCCAGGATATACGTTTCATAAAACAGGGAAACCCGATGTTACGAATCTACGGAACCACTTTTTATGGAACACCTCTATTCTATTCAATTTATGGTGGATCAGCCTTATTATTTTTGATCCTGATTTTTGTTTACAGGAAGAAAGTACGTGAAAATGCCAATGTTGCACTAATGCGTAATAAAAAGGCCAACCGAGTTGCAGCAAAACGACTTAAAGAGGCTTCAGGTTATATGAAAAAGAACCAGAATGAGGCATTTTATGAAGCAATACTAAAAGCTTATTGGGGATATTTAAGTGATAAGCTGGCGATTCCTGTCGCTCACCTGAATCGCGAAAATGCAATATCAAACCTTAAACAACGAAATGTAGATGAACAGCTTATTAACGACTTACTTGAGGTTCTTGAACAGGCAGAATTTGCTCGTTTTGCCCCTCAGGGGGGCTCTGAATCCAGAAGCGATTTTTACAATAAAGCCGCTACTACAATGAGCAGGCTTGAAAAACAAATTAAAAGAAGCTGAATTTATACCGGGTTAAATGCTTAAAATGATGAGAAAAAAAAATTATAAATATATTTTCTTCCTACTGGTTTTTCTATCGACGATAAATTTATTTGCCCAGGATGATCCCGATTTGCTATGGGAACAGGCAAATGCATATTATACAACCGAAGAATTTCAGAAAGCTGCATCAGCTTATGAGCAAATTTTGCAGTCGGGTATGGTGTCAGCCAAACTTTATTTTAACCTTGGAAATGCTTACTACAAAACAGGTGATATAAACAATGCCATTTTAAATTATGAGCGTGCTAAATTACTTGCACCTCAGGACCCTGACATAGAGTTCAACCTGCGCTTGGTAAATCAGTTCGTAACAACTCAGATTGAAACCCTCCCCCAACCCTTTTTCGTCAGATGGAGCAATCGGATTATAAATCTTTTTCCGGCCAATACTTGGGCAGGAATTAGTATCGGAACCTTCATATTATTTCTGGCTTTTGTCGCTTTATTTATTTTTACACGAAATTCAAACTTGAAAATGTTGGCATTTTGGTTCGGTATTTTTGCTATCGTTGCGTCCGCTTTATCCTTCTCCTTCGCTGCACGACAGAAAGCAAAAATAAACCAACGCAGTCATGCAATCGTATTCTGCCCTCGTATCACAGTTAAAAGTGCCCCTTCCGAAACCAGTACCGATCTGTTTCTCCTCTACGAAGGTGTAAAGGTAGAAGTTTCAGACAGTGTAAATACCTGGAAAGAAATTAAACTGCCCGATGGAAACGTTGGATGGTTGCCCGATTCCTGCATTGTCAGAATATAATACTTCCCGGGTTTTCATACTAAATTTTTCATTCTGTCATATAGCATGAATAATACTTATCCCTTAATCATTACCTTTGAAGTATTCGAAACAGGTAGATAATTTTTATGGAAAACGATTTTAAATTAGCGGTCTTAATCGATGGCGACAACATACCATCAGCCTATGTAAAGGAAATGATGGAAGAAATAGCCAAATATGGTAATCCAACCATCAAACGTATTTATGGTGACTGGACCAAACCAACACTGGCAAAATGGAAAAACCTTCTGCTGGAGAATGCAATTACACCCATTCAGCAATATGCTTATACGTCAGGTAAAAATGCTACCGATTCTGCCATGATCATAGATGCGATGGATATCCTTTACAGTGGTAAAGTGAATGGCTTTTGCCTGGTTTCGAGTGACAGCGATTTTACACGATTGGCTACACGTCTGCGAGAAGCAGGTATGAAGGTTTACGGAATTGGCGAAAAGAAAACTCCTGACCCCTTTATTGTTGCCTGCGATAAATTTATCTATGTGGAGATACTTCAAGACAGAGTAAAAGAAACTGAAAATACTTCCTCAACTGATAAAAAAGAAAAGAAACGACAGTACGATAAAATAACACCAAAAGTGATCAGGCTTATAACTTCCACCATTTCCGACCTGGCAGACGATGATGGTTGGGCTTTTTTGGGCGACGTTGGAAGTTTACTTCAGAAAAAACAACCAAACTTCGACTCCCGAAATTATGGATTCGAAAAGCTTACTCCGCTTATTGATTCCATTGGAAAATTTGAAATTGATCAACGCGATAGTAAGCAGGGGAAATTCAAACTTATATACGTAAGAAACAAACGTCGATAATTATTATTTAACCCATAAGTTATTTTAGATACCCCACCTCCTGCATTAAAGCATAAATTGAAGAAAATTTTGTATTTTCCTATCTCATTATTAAGGAACATCAGAATGACAGAAAAAACAATTAACAAAGCAGGTATAAAAAAAATAGCCATTTTAACTTCAGGTGGAGACTCACCGGGAATGAATGCCGCAATAAGAGCTGTGGTAAGAAGTGCCATATATAATGAACTTCAGGTGGTTGGTGTTATGAATGGCTATTCAGGATTACTGAAAAAAGATTTTATTGAGATGCATTCACAGTCTGTTTCAAAGGTGATTTCCCGCGGAGGCACTATTTTAAAGTCATCCAGATGTCCGGAGTTTCATCAGAAAGAAATGAGACAGCTTGCTGTAGATAATATGCGTGCAGAAGGAATTGATGCTCTGGTAGTATTGGGTGGTGATGGTTCATTCAGAGGTGCCTACGAACTGGTAACTGAATTCGGATTTCCTGTTGTTGGTGCTCCCTGCACAATTGATAATGATATTTATGGCACCGATTTTACAATTGGTTTCGATACTGCATTAAACACTGCTGTTGATGCCATTGATAAAATCAGAGACACCGCCGATTCACACAACATTGTATTTTTTGTAGAGGTAATGGGTCGACATTCAGGTTTTATTGCACTACATACTGCAATAGCTACCGGTGCAGAAGCAACCATGTTACCCGAAACAAGAACCACTATAAAAGATTTGTGTAATTATCTTGTAAGTGA
>DASRQG010000629.1:0-2460 GCA_035645995.1 Mariniphaga sp.
AATGTAAGGTTGGTATATCTTTGTGATGTAATGGAAAGTCAACGTACTAAAGCTGCAGAACGTTTTTCAAAAGTTTTGGATTATAAGCCAACTTTAGAAAATGATGTCCGCCGTATCCAGGAAGCGAAAGATGTAGATGCCATGCTCCACCTGACGCCCGATCATTGGCATGCTCCGGGCGCCTGTTATGCTGTGAGTGCAGGGAAACATGTGTATGTTGAAAAACCATGCAGCCATAACCCTGAAGAAGGTGAATTGCTCATACAATTTCAAAAGAAGTACAATAAAGTTATACAAGTGGGCAATCAGGCACGTTCTTCTGAAGTAACACAAGATATTATAAAGGAAATTCATAATGGCATAATTGGTGAAACTTATGAAGCAATAACCTTCTACAGTAACCAGCGGGGTGAAGTACCTGTAGCAAAACCAGCCCCGGTACCTCAAGGATTGGATTGGGACCTTTTTCAGGGACCTGCTCCACGACAAGAATACAAACATGATACATGGGATTACAATTGGCACTGGTATGGCTGGACCTGGGGTACCGCAGAATCGGGTAATAATATGATACATCGCTTTGATCTGGCAAGATGGGCAATGCAATTAGACTATCCAGAAAAAATTGAAGTTAATGCTTCTAAGAATCATTTTCCTGATGACGGATGGACCATGTACGATACCTTAAGTGCAACTTTCACATTTCCGGGAAATAAAATAATGAAATGTGATTGTAAAAGCAGAAACAGTTATAATACATATGGCGCTGCTAACGGTGCTATTGTTTTTGGTTCAAAAGGTTCAGTATTTTTAACAGGAAATGGATACAAACTCTATGACCGAAATGGTAAACTTATAAAAGAAGATAACTCAAAGGCAGACACTGTTAATCTGCATTTTGTGAATTTCCTGGAAGCCATCAGAGGAAAAAATAATGTAAACTCACCTGTGGATGAGGCTGAAAAAAGCACCCTCCTTTGCCATCTTGCTAATATTTCATACCGAATCGGTAAAAACTTTTCTGTAAATAGTAATAATGGAAAAGCTCGTGATAAAGATGCTTTAAAACTATGGAACAGACAATATGAACCGGGTTGGGAATTAAAAATTTGAATTATAAATAGTATCTTCCTGTTGTTACATTAATAACAGGAAGAAATTGTTTTCTATGCTTATAAATCCTACTATTTAAGAAACCTGTTTTCTATGAATAATTATAAAATACTTCAATTTAATAAAAGATGGTTTTTTGTTGCTCTTGCTTTTGTAATAACATTCAGTAGCTGTAAAAAAACTCCCGAATATGATCTACAAGTGGAGGGTATCCATTATAAAGATCTTTCCCCTATCCGAATTGGCATAAAAGACGGAAAAATTGCTGATATTAAAAAGATAAAGACTTTAAACAATGTTTCGGATACAATCTATATAGGCCCTGGCCTCATTGACAATCAGGTTAATGGATACATGGGTTATTCATTTGTAGACATTGGAAGGGAATTAACCATTGAAGGAATTAAAACCTTAACAGAAGGATTTTGGAAAGTAGGGGTGACAACCTATTTACCAACAATCACAACAAACGATCATAAAATTTTTCTCAAGAACTTTAAATTATTGGCCCAGGCAAAAGAAGACCCTGAAACTCGGGGATCAATAGCCGGCTTTCATCTTGAGGGACCTTACATTTCTCCGGTGGATGGGTATAGAGGTGCTCATCCGCTGATTCATGTCCGTAAACCTGACTGGAACGAGTTCATGGAGCTTTATAATGCTTCCGGAAAAAACATTCTACAAGTTTCTTTAGCTCCTGAAATAGAAGGCTCAATGGAATTTATTTCAAAATGTGAAGATTTAGGGATTGCTGTAGGACTTGCTCATCACAATGCTTCTGTTGCTCAAATTACTGAAGCAATTGACAAAGGAGCTGATATTTCTACACATCTCGGAAATGCAATAGCTAATTACATACATCGGTGGAATAATCCATTATGGCCACAACTCGCCGATGACAGACTAAACATCAATATGATTTGTGATGGATTCCATCTTACACCGGAACAGATACGGGTTTATTATAAAACGAAAGGCCGTGATAAAATTGTTATAACTTCTGATATGAGTCCATTCGGTGGATTGACTCCCGGTTTTTACCTCAATGCCATTGGAGATACTCTTGAACTTAAGAAGGAAGGCGTAGTAGTATATCCTGCACAAAATTCCTTAAGTGGTTCCGCATCACCCTTATCTAAGATGGTGGGGTTTGTAATGGAAGTAACAGGTTGTGATCTTGCTACAGCGATTCAAATGAGTAGTTCTAATCCCGCCCGTTTATATGGATTAGCCGACCGCGGAGAACTAAAACCCGGGTTACGTGCTGACCTTATATTGTTTTCTTTGAAAGAGGGAAATATGAATATACTTCAAACCATAGTTGAAGGAGAAATTGTATACGAAGAA
>DASRQG010000630.1:0-7621 GCA_035645995.1 Mariniphaga sp.
TTATTTATTAATTTTATAGATATCCTGAAGATTGAAGGGAATGAGGTGCCTTTATCAAAATTATTTGTGGAACAGTATAGTTATTAATTGTGATATTTTGACTTTTAAAAAGGTGCTACCTGCGGAAGGATCATGAATTAAACCAAATTTACATCATTTGTTTGTAAATGAATTTAAACGAGAAAAAACAAAATATTAGAACTATGAAAACTGGCACCTTCTTTATCTTTATTTACATAAGTATCATCTTTGGTTGCTCACCCTCTGAACCGCAAACAGTTCAATTATTTAACGGTAAAGATCTAAATGGGTGGCATGTTGATGTGCCTGCTATGGATCAAAATCCTGATACTATTAATCCTTTTATTATTCGAGATGGTATGCTAGTGAGTCTTGGAGATCCCAGAGGCCATCTTATAACAGATTCGATCTATCAAAATTACAGGATAGAGGCAGAATACCGGTTTGCAGGGGAACCCGGTAATTGCGGAATTTTGGTTCATGCTTCTACCCCTCGTGCCTTATATGATATGTTTCCGCAATCTATGGAAATTCAGATGATGCACGAAAATGCCGGCGACTTTTGGTGCATAGTGGAGGATATAGCTGTTCCCAATATGGAAGAACGTCGAGGCCCTAAAGAAGAGTGGGGGATTACAGAAGGTAAAAAACGCAGAATACTAAACCTTACTGATGGCTCTGAAAATACGGTTGGTGAATGGAATACTATGACAATAGAATGTGTTAATGATGAAATAAAAGTTTGGGTAAACGATGTTCATGTTAACTATGGATATGAATGTACTGCTGATAAAGGACAGATTGCTGTACAGGCAGAAGGTTCAGAAGTAGAATTCCGGAAACTTCAGTTAACTCCCATTAAAAGACTTACTAATACCGAATAGGATATCCATCTGATATCAGGTTTCAATATTTTTTTGCAGTTTATTCTTTAATGATTACGGCTACCCATTCGTTATTTCCCGGAGTTGATAGTTCTGCAATGCTGCCGCCGTCAATGGTGGTTTCTTCTTCCCATTCTCCTTCCCTTATGTTCATCCATTTTAATTTAAAAACTGAGGATTCTTCTTGCAGATTAAGCCCTACAGACCCTTCCTGCGGAAAGAATACCACATATGCTTCACCGGGTTTTATGGTTGCGTAAGCTTCATTTTCTTCTCTGTTTACCAATAAATCATTAGCAGGGGTTAATTCCCAAAACGGGCATATTTTTTCTATTTCACGTGCGGCTCTAATGCATGCCATCGAAAGGCCAGAAAGCCCTAACCCTGAAGGTGGACGGTGAAACCGGGCTGAGGCTGCTCCTCCTATTACATGACGCCACCAGCCATCTATGCCATTGTTTGTGTTTCCATGGGTACCACCATCTGCACCATATGTTTTTACAGTGTTTATGGGTCGCGGGTGGCTTGATAGATAGTTTTTTACCCATTGAAAATTATCCCAATGTGCCTGATCGCGTTGATGATTGTTCTGCGAAACATCACAAAAATCATATATGTCAGGATGGTCAAAGGTACGTTTGTGTTGCTCCGACTTTAAATCCCATGCGTCCCACATCTCAGTAAGATAAACTTTCTTACCTGCTTCTGTGGCTTTGTCTCTTATAAATTGAGCCCAATAGCTGCCCCAGGCTGCTTCACCTGAGGTTTCGTTGTCCATACAGTATAGTATATGATCATGGTTTAAGGTGTACGAAAGCATCTTTTCAACAAACCTTTGCTGAATGTTCAGCAGAACCTTGTTGTTCTGCTGCGCAGGTGTCGTAAAGAAAAAGGGTTGTTTGTTTTGGCCCGGATGATCGGGGTAATCAATTTCAAGTCCAGATTCTTCGGCTGTATAGTTGAAGTTGTTATCCGGGTGATATGGGTGAGGTGGCCAGTTATCACGCGTATAATCAAAACGATCCCACACCTCTATCTGAACAATAATATTACGTTTCGCTGTTTCCTTTAAAAACCGGTCAAACCGTTCCCAATATACTTCATTCCATTGGGTCAGGTCATACTTGCCATCTACAAACATTCTAAAGGGATATTCTTCAAATGATCGATCCTGCCGGTCGCTCATAGTATTACGTACATAATTGGCTCCTGCCAATTCCATCGAATCCAGATGTGGTATTAAAAGTTCTGAAGGCCATTGAAAGAGGTTATCGTCACTGCTGGCTCCTAACAGCATAATGGGTTTCCCTTTATATTGCCAGTACCAGTTATTCTCTGTCCAGGGTTGTATTGACGCATCTGTTGTACCTGTGTTTTGACATGATGTCAGAATGATTATGGAAAATATCAGGCTTAATGGAAGAAGCTTAATCATATCTTTTATTGGTTAAAGGTTATATGTTTATTATCAATATGAAACATTATTTACCCGGTGCTTTATATCCTGCACCTGCATCGTCAAGAACTAAAACCCAATCGAGCAATTCTCCGGGAGCTGGTGGTGTAAAAGTCTGTGTGCCTTTATTTGAAAACGATCCTATCTTTTCGGCTTTACCATTACGGGGGTTATACCACCAGGCAACTACTTTTTCTCCTTTTATAACATCCATGCGAACGGTAAATGGCCGGCCTACAGGTGCATACACCATAGCATAGGTTCCTGCTTCATCACGTGTAGCTACATAACGGTAACGACCTGCCCCGGGAACTGATGTTGTTACCTGGTGGGGTTCGATAATCGAATCATCCGGAATACGATCTAAAAACGGACGTGATTCAATCAATCGCCGGCCAAACTGCATCTGCCAGGCTCCCGGTTGATCAAGTGCTTCGTACCATGGCAGCAAAGGGTTATTTATCGGTTTCCTGTCAGGTTGCCACATATGCCATACTGAATGATGCCCGTAAGTATGACCAAAGGCTCCTGTAAATAAATTCCAATATAAAGGCCGTCTTACATCTGCCGATGTGGAATGGCCATTTTTGTCTGCATTAAACTCTATGGGATGATCTTCATAAATAGGCTCTCCATCCATTACTGGCTTAATTGGAGAGCGCTTATAGTCTTTAAATGTATTTTCATAAACACCTGTGAAGTTTGGATTGTGTCCGTTTTGCCGCATATTAAAATCTAACCATTCTTCATTGTGAAAGAATTCAGCCGACCCTTTACCTCCCTGTGGATGGAAGGTAATTAAATGTGTACCCTCGTCTCCTTTTCGTACACCCGAAGCCATCGCATTGATAATATCCCGGTGGATATCTTCCTCAATATTCCTGTCTCCACCCAATATCCAAATTATATTTTTGGATGTTTTATATCTTTTGCCTAATATCTCTCCAAAAGCAGATGCATTTTCAGGAGTGAAAACTACCGGGCCGACGCCCCATTTAATGTTCCATTTGTCTCCCCACGTAGGTAACAAACCAATATACATTCCTTTTTCTTCAGCTTTTTTAATCACCCAGTCTACATGCTTAAAATAAGCTTCATTTATTTTTGTCGGATCATTTTTAATCAATGGAACCTCTCCTTCTGCATTTGGGGTGTTTAATCCGTCTATTTCTGCCAGTACTACTGCCTGAATTACTGTAAAGCCCTTTTCTCTTCTGTTCTCCAGGTATCGTTCTGTTTCTTCCTTATTAAGCCGGTGAAACAATTCCCATGCAGTATCTCCCAAATAAAAAAATGGTGTGCCATCCTCAAATACCAAATACCGTTGGTTTTCTGATATTTTAAGCCGGCCATGAGAAAAATCTACAGGGCTACCTTTCCATTTGATATTTTGTGCTAAAAGAAAATTAGCTGTCAGAATTAAAAAACAGGTGATAATAATATTCTTCATCTTCAATTAATTCTTATTGGTTACATGACAAATATAATAAAATCAGCATATTATTTGTTGTGATGCCTGAATTATTAAGAAAGTTGAAAGGGTTAAATTTAATATATTTTGTTTTTGGTTTCAAGTTTCTCATTTTCAGAAGATAATCAATTTATTACGACAACATAAATTAATGTTTTGTTCCTAATAACCAATTTTTTATTCAATGGTTAAAACATAGGTTTCTTCCATTTTTATTTTCTTGCTACGTTTCAAAAACTTAATTTTACACATGTTGTTCAGATAATCAACATTGATGTAATTTTGTAATAAAAAGAACATGTTGCAGAAATCAGAGAAGGAGATGCAAAATCTTCATGTGAGTCCCAAACAACTAATAAAAACAAATAATTAGGCATGAAACATGTTGCTTTAGTAACCGGTGCATCGTCCGGTATAGGAATGGAGCTTTCACGAATTCATGCCCGAAAAGGAAAGGATTTGATTTTAGTAGCACGAAGGGAAGAAAGGCTTAAGGAATTGCAGCAGGAGTTAATTGCGGAGAACAATATAGAAGTGCTGGTTCTCGCTAAAGACCTTTCGCATTCTACTGCTCCACAGGAAATATTTGATGAAACACAGGCAAAAGAAATTGAGGTGGAGTATCTGATCAATAATGCCGGTTTCGCCGGATATGGTTACTTTCATGAACGTCCGTTGCAGGATGATCTTGATATGGTAAATGTGAACATTACCGCATTAATGCTGCTTACAAAACTCTATTTACCCGGAATGGTGGCCAGAGGTAATGGGAAAATTCTCAATGTTTCTTCTTCCGCTTCTTTTATGCCTGGCCCCATGCAGTCTGTTTATTATGCCTCTAAGGCTTTTGTCACCTCCTTTAGTCAGGCCCTGGCTGAAGAGCTTAAAGGTACAGGAGTTACTGTTACTGCCCTATGTCCCGGAATGGTAGATACTGAATTCGTTGAGTCTTCCGGTATGGGGGATGCAAATATTATGAAGTTTCAACAAGCTAAACATCCTTCTAAAACTGCTCATATTGGCTATAAGGATATGATGAAGGGAAAACTACTCTCATTCGACAGAACCATGTTAAGAATCTCTACCCGCTGGGTCGTCCCATTCTTACCTCGTAATTATTTATTGGGTGTGTCTCGAAAGATAATGGATAAAAGAAATTCTTAATTTTGATATTCAGATAAATAACTTTAATGTTTTCTATGTCGTTATATGGAATAAGTGATTAATAAATAGCAGGAAAAGAAAAATTACAAGATGATGAATAACGATAAGCAGTTACTAACTGCAAATGTAATTGGAGCTACCGGTTTAGTAGGGAAACATTTGGTTCGCATGTTGTTAGAGCACCCTTATTTTAAGTTGGTTCGTATATTTGTTCGTAAGGATACCGGCATTACTCATCCTAAGCTTGAGCAAAAAATTATGGATTTCAACGACAAGAATTCATGGGCACGTAGTTTAACAGGTGATGTCCTGTTTTCAGCTTTAGGTACAACACGTAAAAAGGCAGGTGGGAAAGACAAGCAATATGAGGTTGATTTCAGGTATAACTTAAATTTTGCCAATAAGGCTAAAGAAAATGGTGTGGGTACATATGTGCTTGTTTCTTCTGTTGGCGCTGATTCCGGATCATCTTTATTCTATAGTCGTATGAAGGGTGAACTTGATGATGCCGTAATCAACCTGAAGTTCAACAAAATAGTTATATTGCGTCCTTCAGCGCTAACCGGCAGTCGTGAAGAAACCCGGTGGTCTGAAAAATTATCTTTTCCAATAGCCACCTTCATTACAAAATTTTTCATGAAAAAGTATAGGCCCATTGAAGCAGAAACTGTTGCTATGGCCATGATTAAAGCTGCTCTTGCTCCTTCTGTTGATAAAACAATATGGACTGCCGATGAAATTTTCGAACTCTCAAAATATTAGCAAAAGTTAATTATTTTGTTCTGCCTGTTCAACCAAATCCGATTTTAAATGTTTCAAAGTAAATCTTAAACTTACAAAAATGTATATCGGACTCTTACATACCCATAACCTTCTGCGTTGGCTGATTCTTTTAACCATTGTCATTGCCCTGATATTTGCTTTTACCGGGTGGTTCGGTAAAAAAGAATGGACCAAAAAGGATAACCTTGTGGGACTGTTGCTTACAATCTTTATTGACCTGCAACTTTTAACAGGCTTGTTGTTATACTTTGTCAGCCCCTTAATTAAAAGTGCCCTGGCTGATTTCGGTGCAGCAATGAAAAATTCAGACCTGCGTTTCTTCGCTATGGAGCATGTTCTATTGATGTTAATAGCATTGATATTGGTTCATATTGGGCGTTCTAAATCAAAGAAGGCATTATTACCCGTCGTGAAACATAAAGCTGCTGCTATTTGGTTCGGTGTGGCTTTTATTCTTATCCTGGCAGGAGTACCTTGGGAGAGAGCCTTTTTTTAAAAAAAGGTTTTCTCTAACTTGTTTATTAGTCAAACCTCTTCCTTCAGGTTCTCCCTCTCAAAATGGAAATAATTTGTTTTATCGTTAGGCTTTTTGCCTTATAGCTGACATAAAACTTATCAGGCATTTCTTTTCATAAAACCTAAAATCTTGAGCGGTTTTTGGCTGTTTTATCATACTTCAGGTTGCTATGATTTCATAAGTAAAAATTTACTTTTTGCTTCTAAAACCATCGTCTCTTTACTACCTGAAACCATACATTCTCCAGACCAAGTCCAGTCCAAGTCCAGTAAGAGGAGCAAAATTTTCTAATAATACATTATGAGAACTATAAGATGGATTAATCACAAGAAACTATAAAAATTCATTTTACAAGTTCCATAATGGCTATTAAAAATTATATTTTAAAGTGGGTGGTTAAGTTATACCCTGACCCATATTTCCAATTCTTTATTGTGCCTAAAAGATCGAAAATCAAGTTGTGAATGATTTGTAAAATGGCATAAAAAAACCGCTCTGTTATTTCAGAACGGTTTGATACTTGGAAAATATATAAGAGCTTAGTTTCTTCCTGCTAAGTAAATATCATCGATAAGGTTTTTGTATTTCGATGCAATGACATTTCTTCTCAATTTTAAAGTGGGGGACAATTCTCCTGAGGCAGGGGTCCATTCTTCATGTACCAGTCTTACACGATTAATTTGTTCATGTGAACCGAGTGTTTTGTTTATCTTATTCACTTCTGACTGAATTTTGGCCATTACATCAGGAATCTGGATCAACTCCATGTTGTCGCGAAAGTGAATTTTATTCTCAGCACACCAATCGTGCAACAATGGAAAATTGGGAGAAATAAGTGCACTTGCAAATTTTTCGTTAGCACCAATTACCATAACCTGTTCGATGAAATTTGAACTTTTAAGCTTATTCTCAATCATCTGAGGGGCTATGTATTTCCCACCCGAGAGCTTAAAAATTTCCTTTTTCCGATCGGTTATTTTCAGAAACTTTCCTTCATCGAATACACCAATATCACCTGTATGAAACCACCCTTCCTCATCAATCACTTCGGCAGTTAAGTCTGGTTCCTTATAATAGCCCATCATTACACCCGGACCTTTGCAGAGAATTTCCCCGTCCTCTGCTAACTTGACTTCAAATCCTTCTAGCACCGGACCAACAGTCCCAATTTTCATTTCTCCTGAAGCCGGATTGTTAACAGCGATAACCGGAGAGGTCTCTGTTAGTCCGTAACCTTCCAAATTATACATTCCTGCCATCCCCAATACTTTAGCAATGCGGGGTTGTAAGGCTGCTCCTCCCGAAACAATGTAAACAATAATACC
>DASRQG010000631.1:0-8144 GCA_035645995.1 Mariniphaga sp.
ATAGACCTTTAGAGTCATACCATCCTGCTCAAAACCATACTTACTTTTTAGCAACATTAAAGATTCAGCCAGCCGTCCTCTAATATGCTTTTGAGTTAAAGCAACAGTACGTCCGTTCGCAAAACCAAGTTCTTTAGCAAGATTTACAATAATTTTTTGTGCAAAAACATGATTCTTAAGTGCTACATTAAAAATAAAATCAGTGCTAATGGTACAAACTAAAGCTTCCTCAATGGTAACAGCAGTTGCAATATGTTCTTCACCGGCAAACATAGCCCTGTATCCGATTAATCCCAGAGGTCGTGCCATACGAAGAATTTGTTGTTTGCCCGCAACCCCCTCTTTATAAATTTTCACTTTCCCATTAACCAGCATCATCAATCCTGTGGGCATTTCACCTTCTTTAAAAACGAATTCATTTCTTTTATAACGGGTCAATGCGAAATGTCGTTCTAATTCCTTTTTTTCATCAGAATTTAAATAGTGAAAAACAGAACCTGGATTCTCCAGAATATCTTTTATGCCCATGGTTGAATTTAACATATACATACAAAAGCATGTTTTACAACATCAAAGTTATAAATTTTCGTTGAGAAGCACCTCCTTTTTAACTTCAATTTTACAGACCCTGGATATCAATTTCCTGAAAAATGCAGGGTTATAAAATCAGCTTATACTTCAGTCAATCTTAAATTACATCCATTAATATAACAATTTGTTTCAAAAACAGCAACAATCTGAACTCCTGGAATTAAAATAATTAATTCAGTTTAAAAAACAGGACTCATTGAAATTTCAGGAGCCAACATTACATGGGTTCAGAAACACCATGGAAATGATCAATATTTAGCTACCAGAGGCATTTTTCTTCCAAATCCAAAAGCTTTAGAACTAATACGTAAAATAGGTGCTGCCTGAAACCGCTTCCACTCATTAATATTCACCATTCTGATCACACGATTGACTAAATCCGGATTGAAACCTTGTATTACTATTTCTGAAGGTGAAAGATTTTTTTCGATATAAGATGATAAAATAGCATCAAGAATGTCATATTCAGGTAAAGTATCTGTATCCTTCTGATCAGGCCTCAATTCTGCTGATGGTGGTTTGATAATTGTATTTTCAGGAATTACTTCCTCATCCCGGTTCATGTACCGGGCAAGTTTAAATACGTCAGTTTTATAAACATCCCCAAGTACTGCAATCCCTCCATTCATGTCGCCATAAAGTGTACCATAACCCACGGCACATTCACTCTTATTGGTGGTATTGAGTAAGATACTTCCATATTTATTGGCAATAGCCATTAGAAAGATTCCACGAGCTCTTGCCTGAATATTCTCTTCTGCAACACCTGGATGAGTTCCTTTAAACAGAGGATTCAAAGATAGTTCGAAATAATCAACCACCTGTTGGATATTTAAAATATCGTATTGAACACTAAGGTTTTCTGCAAGTTTCCGGGCATCATCTACACTATGATCAGAAGAATATTTTGAGGGCAGAAGTAACACCCTCACATTTTCTGCCCCCAGAGCTTGCACTGCAAGCACAAGAGTAACTGCAGAATCAATACCCCCCGACAAGCCAATTACAGCCTTCCTGAAATTCATCTTACTAAAGTAATCTTTGATTCCCACTACCAAGGCAGCATGTATTTTCTGAATTGAATCAGAAGGATTTTGCAATTCTTTGACTCCGGGATTTTGAGTATCTACGATCAGAAAATCTTCTTCAAAATATTTCAATTCTTTTACAATCTCACCATTTTTATTAAAGAATGCCGACCCGCCATCAAAAATTAACTCTGTTTGAGCACCGGTTTGGTTCACGTAAATAATTGGCAATCCATATTTTTTAGCTTTAGAAGATACTACCTCCTTTCGCCAATTTTCCTGATTATAAGAAAACGGAGAAGCAGATATATTCACAACCAGATCAGGATTGAGCTGCGATAATTGCTCTATAGGTGAAATCTGATATAACTTATTCCTGCCAAATTCATTTGCAACCGGTTGTTCATCCCACAAATCTTCACAGATTGTAACAGCCACCCGTTCATTATTATACCTTACCACACTAAACTCATCATTAGGTTCAAAATGACGGTATTCATCAAAAATATCGTAAGTTGGCAGCAGGGTCTTTTTGTGAATTGATTGAATTTTTCCGTCAGCCAAAAAATAAGCTGCATTAAATAAACTTTTAC
This sequence comes from Mariniphaga sp., assembly GCA_035645995.1. Lineage (GTDB taxonomy): Bacteria > Bacteroidota > Bacteroidia > Bacteroidales > Prolixibacteraceae > Mariniphaga. The sequence goes on from DASRQG010000631.1 coordinate 2,213, forward strand.
CACGTTCATTTTCATTCTCTTTTGGAGCACCAACAATTGCAGCTATACCCATACAATGTTTTGCTATTCCGGTAACTGTATCTTCAGCTTTACTTATAAATTCCTTTTTCTCAAGCAAATCGTGAGGATAATATCCTGTAACTGCCAGTTCAGAAAAAACAACCAAATCGGCACCTGCTATTTGAGCGTCTTTAATGGAATTAATTATTTTTTCAGCATTTCCATCAAAATCACCTATCGTATAATTCAATTGTGCAATTGCAACTTTCATAGCTAAAATATTATATAATAACAGTACGCAGAATGATATGGTTATAATAAACGACATTCATGTAAAAGAATATCAACATCATTGGCAAATGTCAGATTTTTGGCTTAGAAAAGCAATAAAAGCAGACAATCACCGTATTGAATTGATGAAAATATTTAACAGGGAAATATTTTAAGGTACACAAAATCACTAAATGCAAACCCGAAGGAAAGCATCAAACAATTTTATAACTTTGTAAACATGGGCACAATAATGCATGATAAAAAACTCATTTTCATTTTCATCATAGTTCTCCTTGTAGTTTCCTGTAAAAGAAATCCACTCAAAGTAGATATATCTGACATTCATACAGAAGTAGAAATTGTACGATTCGAACAAGATTTATTTTCACTTCCTATGCAGGACACCCTGACAGAATTATCAAAGCTACGTAATCAGCACCCCGATTTCTTTGATTTATTTACATGGAGAATAATTAACATTGGAGGTATTGATGAAGATTATTTCACAAAAGCTATCGGAGAATTTGTAACCAATGAAATGGTGCAGGATGCAAAAACAGATGTAGAAACTGTTTTTAATGATTTTACAGATATCAGTGATGCCTTAAAAGAATCATTTAAATATTACCAATATCATTTTCCGGAAAAAGAATTACCGTTAATATATACGATGGTTTCAGGATTTAATCAATCGATAGTGACGGCTGAAAATTTAATAGCCGTAAGTTTGGATAAATATTTAGGACGCGATTATGAATACTATAATCAACTCAGCAATGTACCATTGTATAAGATAAAAAACATGCATCCAGGGAAGCTGGTACCGGATGTTGCCTATGCATGGGGTGTAACTGAGTTTGATGAAACACGTCACACAACAACATTGCTTGATAATATCATATATCAGGGGAAAATTATGTATTTTGTTGATGCCATGTTACCAGAAGTACATGATAGCCTAAAAATTGGATATACTTCTGAAGAACTAGATTGGTGCTATGATAATGAACCGCAAATGTGGAACCATCTGATAGAAAATAAAATACTTTTCACCAATAAACGAATGGAAATTCTCCGGTTCATAAATGATGGCCCTTATACAACAGGATTTCCGATTGAATCACCATCAAGAAGCGGAATATGGATAGGATGGCAAATCGTTCGACAATACATGAAAAAAAATGAAGAGATTACTGTTTCTGAATTGATGTCGAACACAAACTATCAACAAATACTCAACGACTCGAAATATTATCCCGAATAATGTTTCTTAAAGTGTAAATATTTATAAAGGAGGCAAATAAGGTAGCTGCCTCCTTTATCATCTTAAAATATATCCAGTAAAATACTTATAACTTTCTGATTTTAATATTCCGGAACCAGACATCATCGCCATGATCCTGCAGAGCAATAAAACCTTCTTTCGGTACATTTGCCCAATCAGGATTCAATTCAGGAAACTTGGAGTCTTTAACAAGTTCATTCCAATCATCGGTCCACAAATGATATTCAAGAACAACTTCTTCGTTCTGTTTATGAACCACAGTACCTTTATATACCATTATTTCTGCTGTATTCCATTCACCTGCCGGATTTGCATTTTGTGGCTTGGCCGGGATAAGGTCGTATAATGAGCCGGCTTGTCTGTTACCGTCCTTACCAAGATTTGCATCCAAGTGTCTTTCGTTATCGAGAATTTGGAATTCAGGTGCAGTTCTCCAGATAGGCCAGTCTTCACGTTCCTCTCCAAGATAAAAGATTCCGGAGTTACCACCTTCAGAGATTTTCCATTCAAGTTTAAGATGAAAGTCAGCAAACTTTTCATCATAAAGGATATCACCACCATCCTCAGAACCGGCTTCACCCATACCGGATCCTTTACAATGAAGTGTTCCATCAACAACTTCCCATCCTGCAGGGAATTGTTCTTTATTGACACCACGCCACCCTTCGGTGGATTCTCCATCGAAAAGCATAGTCCAGCCTTGCTGCTTTTCCTGATCAGTTAACTGATTAGGAGCTGCCACCTGTGCAGACTTTTCCTCAACCTTTTCTTCGGCATTATCGTCCGACTTTTTTTGACCACCTGAACAGGCAGCCATAAATAAAATTGCTACAACAAAAAAGAAAGAATAAATTCGTTTCATTATAATTTATTTAATTGGTTAAGAACATTATTATAAGTTTTATAGCTACAAAAATAATTGAAAATCGTTATACACCCAAGTATAAAACATAATCCTTAAGTTATTAACAAGTTTCCTAATTCAACACTTCCAAACACAAAGTTATTCCTATAAGTTTTGTAAATTTATTATCGAAAAATTGCAACAGACAATCGTTTTAATATAAAAATTGAATAAAAATGGGCATTACAGGCAAATCACGTAAAATTGGCATTCTCACAGCAGGTGGAGATTGTCCGGGATTAAATGCAGCCATACGAGGAGTCGGGAAGACTGCCATAGTTGAATACAATATGGAAGTCATTGGTTTTAACGGTGGTTTTTTAGGTTTAATTAACAACGATTACATCCAGTTAAAAGAATCACAGCTATCGGGTATTCTTACGCTTGGAGGAACAATACTAGGAACATCGAGAGAAAAGCCATACAAGATAGTGAAGAATGGCAACGGAGATTCAGACAAGCCGGATATGATTAAGAAAAACTATAAAGATTTAGGGCTTGACTGTATAGTTTGCATTGGAGGAAACGGAACAATGAAAACAGCAAACATGCTTTCCCAAGAAGGCATGAATGTAATCGGGATCCCAAAAACAATCGACAATGATGTATTTGGAACGGATGTAACATTTGGATTCGATTCAGCTGTGCAAATTGCAACTGAAGCCATTGACAGGTTACATACTACAGCCAACTCACATCAACGTGTAATGATTATAGAAGTAATGGGACATCATGCTGGTTGGTTGGCATTATATTCAGGAATGGCAGGTGGAGGTGATATTATTCTCATTCCGGAACTTCCGCATAATATCAGATCAGTTTGTAAAAAAATTGAAAAACGATATGAAGACAACAAGCCATATTCCATTGTAGTTGTTGCAGAAGGAATCGATCATCCAAAAAACCACACAGCAGCATCCTTTATCGCGGAAGCAATAGAAACTTATACAGAGATAGAAACCCGAAAAACAGTTTTAGGATATATACAACGTGGTGGAAGTCCATCACCAATGGACAGAATATTGGCAACCAGATATGGAGCTCATGCAGCACAATGCATTGCAGAAGGGAACTTTGGGACAATGGTAGCTTTACGCAAAGGGGAACTTGTGGCTGTTCCACTTGATGAAGTTGGTGGAAAACTGCGGTTGGTTGAGCCTTCGCATCCATTAATCTTGAAAGCAAGAAAAATGGGCGTTTCATTTGGTGATGAATATTTAAATTAAGGAACAGGAAGATACAATAGTTTTTTAGTCTTAAAAAACTCTTCATCAAACAAATCGGAAATTTCCTGTACAAAGATCTTCTTTTTGTATGGGTGAATTTCCGAATCCAGATTACCTCCTTTCAAAAGAAAAACTCCATTCGACACAGCATTTTTTTGTTTTTCAGAAACATTCTTTTTCACCCACTGCAGAAATACAGGAAGTTGTGTTACAGCTCTGCTTACAATAAAATCGTAATGCCCCTTCAATTCTTCGGCTCTGATTTGTTCAGCCTTAACATTTTTAAGATTAAGACTTTCAGCTACAGCTTTCACAACTTTAATCTTTTTACCGATAGAATCTACAAGATGAAAATTAACTTCCGGAAAAAAAATTGCCAGTGGAATACCCGGAAAACCACCACCTGTGCCTACATCCAGAATTTTTGTGCCGGGAGTAAACTTTATAAACCGGGCAATTGCAAGAGAATGCAACACATGCCGTTCGTATAATTCATCGATATCCTTCCTGGAAATTACATTTATTTGGGCATTCCATTCCGAATAAAGACTGTGTAATTTACCAAATGCAGCCAACTGATCATTAGTCAGGGCTGTAAAATATTTATGAATTATTTCCATTCTGTTCGTATATCTTCAGGTCCCACTTCAGTATTTTCTATCAATTTGAATAACATTTCACGAGCTCTGAATAGTTGTGCTTTTACCGTTCCAATCGGTAGTTTGAGTTCATTTGCAATTTCCTCATAAGAATATTCCCTAAAATAACGCAATTCAACCAGAATACGATAACGTGGTTTTAATTTTCGAACGATATGATGAAGGATGATTGCTTTTTGCTGTCTTATCAATTTTTCTTCCGGATTAGGATCTTTCGATTTTAACCTTACCGCTTCATTGCTTTCACCTGATTCTTCATTTTCAATTGCAACATAAGCCCCTTTTTTTCGTCGCAAAAAATCAATACAATTATTGGAAGCAATTTTAAACAACCAGGTACTGAATGCATAAGTAGGTGAATATTGATGAAGATTTCTAAAAGCCTTCCCGAATGCCTCAAGAGTTAAATCCTCAGCGTCATTCTTATTATTTACCATTTTAAGGAGCATAAAGAAAATGGCATCACGGTATCTGGAAAGCAGACGGGTAAAAGCCTTCTCATCACCTTTAAGCGCATTTTGAACTAATTCAAAATCTTCTAATGCCTTATCTGATAAATTTAACTTCCTATCCTCCATTCTTTTCTCGACCCGTATCTTATAAAGCTGATGCGATAAAACAACTTTAAATATGGCAACACCAGCCCTAGTGTAAGCGAAGGTAAGAATATTTTAGAATCTTTCAGTCTCGTCTGCATTTTTTTTATGATAACTAAGTGAACAGCTACCAGAATTACAGCCACCGACAATACGAAAGGCCAGAATTGAGTGATTAGTAATACGGAAAAAAGTCCAAAAGGAACAAGTAACAGATATGACCACTCAATTAAATTGAGCAGGAAACGAATAGAAAATGGCAAAAACTTTTTTATATTCTGCTCTTTTTTAATCAATTCCAGGTAATCTTTCCAGGTAACTATTTCATTACGTGTTATTGCAGTATCTGCTGAAATGTTAACAGCAACAGCTTTTTTATTTATGAATGAATTGATTACCAGTTCTAGTTTTGCAAAAGGTTCGGAAATTTTCCCCCTATATCCATTATAATCGAAATAATGTTGCTTTTTAAAAGCTACGTTATCCTGAGATAAAACAAAAGGCAAACCATTAAGTATAAAACCAAAGCTTTTAAACTGTTGATATAACATTTCCAGCCTGTATATCCGGTTATAAATACTTTTTGCCGGAGCAATATTTGAATAATGAACCACAATGTCATTTTCATGATTTAATCTTGAAGAAAATTCATGAAGCCAATTCTCACCCGGAATATTAACTGAAACGGGTAAAATATTCACCCAGTCGTAATGAGCTGCTTTCAGTGCCAGATTCTGAGCCATCTTATCAGAATTCTGAATCTGTTGTTTCAATAATGAAATTCGAAAATTAGGGAATTCATTTTTAAAAGCCTTCAGCACTTCCATAGATTGATCCTGAGAACAATCATCAACAGCAACAACTTCGAATTCAACATCTGCACTTTTCATCACATTCGGGAGGTTAGCAGCCAGAGCTTCTTCTTCATTTCTAAATGTCAATATTAAGGACACCGGTTCAGTTTTTTCCGGGAATATAATTTTACTGTA
>DASRQG010000632.1:0-3357 GCA_035645995.1 Mariniphaga sp.
GTGATGCTTATGTAACAGTTGCTGATATCATCGATACCTCAAGTTTTTATAAGGAAGAACATCAAAAAATATTCGAAGCAATAAAGGAACTTTCTACCAACGAAAAGCCTGTCGACCTGCTGATGGTAACTCAGGAGCTGAAAGACAGAAACCACTTGGAGGTAGTTGGTGGCCCCGGATATATAACACAACTCACTCGTCGCGTTGCCTCTGCTGCTCACATCGAATTTCATGCACGTATTATTGCCCAGAAGTTTATTCAGCGGGAGCTTATCAGAGTATCTTCCGAGATTCAGGCTAAATCGTATGATGATACTATTGATGTCGATGATTTGATTGACTTCTCTGAATCTTCTTTGTTCAAGGTTGCTGAGGGGAACATCAAAAAAGAAACCGTCCCAATCAAGCCTGTTTTAAATGAAGCCATCCTTCAAATTGAAAAAGCACGGCATCAAAAAGACGGATTAAGTGGGGTACCTTCGGGGTTTACAGCACTCGACAGGATTACTTCAGGGTGGCAACGTACCGACCTTGTAATTGTGGCTGCTCGTCCATCAATGGGTAAAACTGCATTTGTACTAAGCATGGCACGTAACATGGCAGTAGATCATAACCAGTCAGTTGCAATTTTTTCTCTTGAAATGTCATCGCTTCAGCTCGTGAACAGGCTTATCGCTTCTGAAACTGAATTAGGCAACGATAAACTGAAAACAGGCAGGCTCGAAAATTATGAATGGGAACACTTGAATCGGAAAATATCTAATCTGGAAAAAGCACCCATCTTTATTGACGACACCCCTGCTCTTTCAATCTTTGAATTCAGAGCTAAATGTAGAAGGCTAAAGATGCAACATAAGATTCAGGTGGTTATTGTCGATTACCTTCAATTAATGACAGCAGGTTCTGATAGCCGGGGAAGCCGTGAACAAGAAGTTAGTACAATCTCGCGGTCACTAAAAGCAATTGCCAAAGAACTTGATATACCAATTTTAGCCCTCTCACAGTTAAACCGGTCTGTTGAATCGCGTGAAGGCAAACGCCCGCAACTTTCCGACCTGCGTGAATCAGGTGCTATTGAGCAGGATGCCGATATCGTTACATTTATCCACCGACCCGAATATTATGGTATTACTGAAGATGAATCGGGAAATTCTCTGATAGGAGTAGCAGAAATCATTATCGCTAAACATCGTAACGGTGCAACCGGTGATGTCCATCTGTCGTTTAAAAAGGAACTTGCCAAATTTAGTGATATGGATACCAGCTTTGCTGATGGCTTTAGTGCTTCAAAAACTTTCAGTTCAAAAATGAACGAGGAGAATGATGAAGAAGCATTAAATGCAGGATTATCGGGAAACTATAATTTCGATCAGGCATATAGCAAAACCGACAATCCTCCTTTTTAATCCTTACTTTTAACTTCTATCAACAGATGAAACAGGAGCCCATGTTTTCCGTTAATCAAACTCTTCAGCTTCCTGTGCTTCGTTGATAAATGGAAAATATACAAAATGTTCGTTAATTAAGTTTTGGAATTGTTTCATATTTGTATTTTGCAGAAAATAATGCTTCATTATGAAACTGAAATACTTTAGCGTTGCAATTGTATTCTTGATTGTCTCCCAGGTGCAGGCAGTACATCTGCTGATACCAATGGATGATTCGCAACGCAATCACCTTAAATCATACGGCATTGCATATTGGGTATTACAACGTGACATTGAGGTCAAGTGGCTGCTCAATTACAGGGGAGGCAGTTTTCTGATGCAGCATCATCCCTCCATAGAAAGTGAATGTGTGGTAAGAGGTATCAGTTTTGAAACCATTACCGACACTCAAGCTTCTGCTCTATTAAATGAGATTTCACAACCAGAAGTAAACCAGGATGCTGTAAGTATGAATAAAGCCCCCAGGATAGCCGTTTACACCCCTCCAAATAAACTTCCATGGGACGATGCAGTTACACTTGTACTCACTTATGCTGAAATAGATTATGATGAAATTTACGATGAAGAAATACTTGATGGTAAACTATCGGAATACGACTGGTTGCATCTTCATCATGAAGATTTCACAGGACAGTTTGGTAAATTCTGGCGAACCTATCAGCACATGCCGTGGTATCAACAGGAGGTGAGCATGAATAAAGAATTGGCTTCAAAACTGGGTTTCCTGAAAGTTTCAGAGATGAAAGCATTTGTGACCCGTGAAATGGATCATTATGTTCTTAATGGTGGTTTTCTTTTTGCAATGTGTGCAGCAACCGACACTTATGATATCGCTCGTGCTGCAACAGGAGTTGACATCGTAGAATCGATGTTCGACGGTGACCCTGCTGATCCGCATGCACATGACAAACTGGATTATTCAAGAACGTTTGCTTTTGAAAACTTCTTGCTTGAAATGGACCCTAATGTTTATGAATTCTCAAATATAGATGCTTCTGACACACGAAATGTAGCCCGCGAAAATGATTATTTCACATTGTTTGAATTCTCTGCCAAATGGGATCCCATTCCTACCATGCTTTGTCAGAACCACCGCAACATGATAAAAGGTTTCATGGGACAAACTACTGCTTTCCGAAAAGAAGTGGTTAAGCCTGATGTGTTGATAATGGGAGAAAATAAACCTGCCGCCGAAGCTCGATACATTCATGGTGAACGGGGCAAAGGTTTCTGGACATTCTATGGTGGACACGACCCGGAAGATTATCGACATTTAGTAGGCGACCCTCCTACTGATCTCAATTTACATCCTAATTCACCCGGCTATCGTTTAATTCTAAACAACGTTTTATTTCCTGCAGCAAAAAAACAAAAACGCGAAACATAAAGACTTTATCTTTTTGACACTTATTGTCAATGATTGTAACATGTAAGGTGTATCTGCTTATGAACTAAACAAATAAATACTGCTAAGTATAAGTATTTTAATTAATCTTCTACAATTATAGGTTTCACTTATCCAAATCAATTTATTTAACAAACTTCAGGCGTTTCATTCATTATCGAAACAAAAGCTTATTTATAAATTCCACATAATTAGAAACATAAGACAAACACTTATAATTACAAATTTAATTTAATTATCCATAACACTTCTATTTAATGAAAAGAGGCTGTCTCAATAAAAGACAACCTCCTTCAAAACGAATAGTAATTAATTATATGCTTCTATAGCCTCTTCTTCAAAAAAAGCTATATATTTTTGAGTAATAACTTCTGCCAATGGATTGGAATTAAAACGAGGCAATACATTGTCCTCAAATTAGGTGGCTGCATCATCGGCAGTCAATCCTATATTTTCTTTTTGGAAGGCTGCAGAAATTGCTTTTTCCAGAGAAGTGGCCGCACT
>DASRQG010000633.1:0-3441 GCA_035645995.1 Mariniphaga sp.
GGTTACCAGTCCCTGACTGTCAGTTTCCTTCCATTTGGTATGCCCGGCAGTAGTTTCTGTAATACGGTTATTGGTATAAGCATAGGTGGTATTTCTGTAGCTCCGGGGTGCAACTTGGGAACCTTTTGGTACTTTTCAACCTGGGGAAAAGTACATTTTATATTCTTAAACATCTCTTTTTTAGTAACCCTGCTTTACGAAAATGTGTTTAATGAAATAAGGCAACATGAAATTGTCAGATGAAATTTCATTTTGTGTATTCCATTTGATTACATAATACTTTCCCGATGAAAAGAAATAAAACCGAAATCGCAGCCAACCTGATTGATAAATTATGGATCAACTTCAGGATCAGGGTTCCCTATGCACGGATATATTTTGAAATGGCCTTAAGAAACAGGGGACAAGTGGTTATCGACCATATTGGTTTCCGAAGTCTGAATACCCAAACCGGAGAACAACCTTCCGGAATCAATGCAATTGGCCATATCTTTCAACAGCTGGGTTATAAGGTGTGCAAGCAGTATAAGTTTCAGCGAAAAAAACTGACTGCCGTACATCTTGTCTCTGAGAATCCTGAATTGCCAAAGATTTTTATCAGTCAGCTGGAAGTCTCACTTTTACCTCAATGGGTGCAGGATCTCTTTCCGGAAATAGTTGCCGATACTCCTTACCTGCTTTCTGATTCCGGAATTGAACTGCTGGGTAAGCTTCATGTTGATGGTGTTCTAACACACGAAGCTGCTGATATCCTTGAAGGTGAATTGGTTGGTTATTTTCAAAGGCCCTGGGACCCGCCGATTAAAGAAAGTGTTTTAAAGATTAACGATGTAAATCATTATGCTGCCTGGGTATTGCTGCATGGGAATGCACCCAGCCATTTTGCTGCGCTTATTAATGAACAGCATATCGATAAATGGCCCGATATTAAATCCACCAGCCTGGCATTGTACCATGCCGGTATCCCGGTAAATAGAAAAATTGAAGGGCTGCATTCTTCAATGTTACAACAAACAGCCACCCTTGCAATTAAGGAAGATGTTACGGTAAAAGAATCGGGACTGTACGATGAAATTCCATGGACGTATGGATACCTTGAACTAATACAACGTGGCAGCGACAACAGGAACAAGGGTACTTTGTTCCAGGATTTCCTGGAAGAACATGAACGACAGCTTTATCAGATGACAATGACCCTCGATAACTAAATGCTTCTATTCAGGGTGCTGTGATAAATTAATAAACCTGAGGAACAAATATAAGCTTGTCTGTTGGTGGCCTTTTGTAATCTGAAGTATCTTTCCGTGGTGTAAGCCGGATCGGATCGGGTGTTAAGTCCTTAAATTCAATCATTGAAAGAAGATGATGTATGCAGTTCAGACGCGCCCTTTTTTTATTGTCGGCATCAACAATATACCAGGGACATTCGGGGGTATGGGTGTATTCAAACATGATATCTCTTGCAATCGAGTATTCTTCATACTGCTCCCGCGATTTTAAATCCATCGGACTCAGTTTCCATCGCTTAACGGGATCCAGATTGCGATCCTGAAACCGGTGTTCCTGCTCTTCCTCGCTTATTGCAAACCAATACTTGATGATGATGATGCCTGACCTGATTAAAGTGTTCTCAAAATTCGGACATGACTTTAGAAATTCCCAATATTCATCATCGGTGCAAAATCCCATCACCTTTTCCACCCCCGCCCGGTTGTACCAACTCCTGTCAAACAATACCATTTCTCCTGCCGATGGCAATTGTTCTACATAACGCTGGAAATACCATTGTGTTGTCTCTTTTTCAGTAGGCTTTCCCAATGCTACAACCCTGCAGATGCGCGGATTCATCTTCTTGGTAATCCTTTTTATGGTGCCACCTTTTCCTGCAGCATCCCGCCCTTCAAAAACAACGACTACTTTTAGCTGCTTTTGCTTGATCCACTCCTGAAGTTTGATGAGTTCTATCTGTAGTTTCTTCAGTTCCTTTTTGTAAGTATCGTCAGGTATCGACTTGATCTTTATCCCTCCCTTGTTGTCTGTTCCCATTTATGTGCTTTTATTGTTAAAAGGCTATGGCATTCAATTTACTAAAAATTTATCAGCATTAAGCATCCAATTCAAATTGATTTGTAGCCATAATATTTATCTTTAGGTGATTCATACGATGTTAATATTTGCCTGGAGATAAAAAGGCTTAAGTATAGTTCCGTTTTTTAAATTTAAAGGACTAATTCTAATTTTGATTTGCAATCAAATATATTGTGAATGAAAAAAGATTACCACTAATATTGAAATTAAAAGCACCATGAAATAAAAACTAAACTATATATCATTTATCTGATACTACTGTTTTTTTTTACCCGAAAATGTTTTAATATTATAAGACAACGGATAAAAAAAAACCAGAACTGATGCAACGAACGCACAGTCATAAAACCTATGCACTATTTTTACTGCGGTTAAAAAAATTAGCGGTTATTATCCCTGCTACCTGTAGTAATCAATCTCTTCAGCATCAAAAAAACCAAATTCCTGTTTTAGATAAAGTAAAAAAGGGATTTCTGAAAGATGAATTGAAAGAAGTTGCTTCTAAAATGGATATTGGGGATAACTCTGTAATAAGAATAATTAAATATAAATAGGAAGAAGATCATTTAATATTTTACTGTAAAAGGTATCTTTTAAAGGTAAATCAAAAATAATAATTTTGTACAATGCAATAAGCATATTGCAATTTAATTATTACTTTTATTGCATGATCCGAATGTAATAACTAATCATATGAACCAAATAAAATTCTTGCATTCCGTTCTTAAATTTTGGCTGCTTTTCATCTTTGGCTCCACATTGCTATCTTCATGCACCAGTGGAAAAGGAGATACAAATTCCTCAGATAGCAGCCCCCTTCCTGCCGAACCCAATCGTGTTAATGTCATAGTTATAGAGCAAGGAGATTTCTATAAGGAAATGGTGAGCAATGGAAAATTATCAGCAATAGAAAAGGCGGGCTTATATTTTCACAATACTGGCATTATTGCTGCCGTGAATGTTAGAAACGGTCAGACTGTTGTGGCAGGTGCTGAGCTGGCGCAACTGCAAAACGATGAATTCATATTTAATATGGAAAGGGCAGAGGTAGCTCTTGAGAAAGCTACCATCGATCGTCTCGATGCAATTATTAGTATGGGGTATAAAAGTTTAGATGATAACATCCCACCCGATCATTTAAATATTGCAAACATTCGTTCAGGTTATAACCAGATTGCAATTCAGCATAAAGAAGCCGCTTATCTATTGGCCAATATTTCGCTTAAAGCCCCTTTTACAGGTTTAGTGGAGGGGGTTACGCAAAAAGCATGGGAAAAAACGGATCAGGGAAAGCCATTTTGTACGCTTATTAACAACAACCGTTTTACAATCAGATTTCCTTTACTCGAAACC
>DASRQG010000634.1:0-2767 GCA_035645995.1 Mariniphaga sp.
CGGGTTAACAATATTTATAAAAATGAATACCTATTTAAATAATTGGTTAACAATTAGATAATCATAAAATCCGAGATAATGTCATCCGAAATAAAAATTCCCTCACGGGTAAAAGTAAAAATATCGTTTCCCTCTTTGATTTTGTTTGAAGAAATGTATTTAGCCAAAATGTTTGATACGGTTTTGGCATTTTTCTCTCCAAACCGATTGCTGATTTCCTGCAGTGAGATTCCCCATTTGGTACGTAACCGGGTCAATATATATTCATTAAATTTCTCTTTTTCAGATAATTGTTCCTCTTCAAAGTATGAAACATTTTTTTTTGCCCCTGTTATGTATGCTTCCGTGTGAGCAACATTCCATCGCCTTGAATTGCCATCAAATGAGTGTGCCGAAGGACCAAGTCCCAAATATTTTTTGCCTTTCCAGTAGGAGGTATTGTGTTTGGAATATTTCCCGTTTCGAGCAAAATTTGAAATTTCATACTGTTCAAAACCTGCTTTTTCCGATTCATCCATTAAAATATTAAACTGATCAACACTTTCTGATTCAGACAGTTCTTTTAAAGTTCCCTTTTTCAGCCAGGTGTAAAATGGAGTTCCTTCGTGATAGGTTAAATGGTATGCCGAGAGATGATTCACCGGGAAACGAAACGCTTGTTGTAAATTTTCATGCCATCGCTGTGCTGAAAGTCCGGGCAATCCAAATATCAAATCCACACTCAGATCGTAAAATTGGGCTTCAATTGCATTTTCAACCGCTTCAACAGCCTGCTCTGCGCTATGCCGGCGATTCATTTTCTTTAAATGCTCATTATGAAATGACTGAATTCCAATACTTAACCGGTTAATTCCACTCTCCTTTAATTCCTGAAGATATTTAGGATTCAAATCATCCGGGTTTGATTCAAACGTAATCTCTGCATCGGGGACAACCTGAAAATTTGCATAAATATTTTCCATGATGCACGAGAGCTGGCTTGCTGTGAGAACCGAAGGTGTTCCGCCTCCAAAATAGATGGTTTTGATGATTTCATCATTAAGATAATCTTGCCGCTGCCGGATTTCCTGTTTGAGAGCTTCAAGAAAATTTTCTATCAAATCGGTATTTGTTGTTTTATAAAAATCACAATAATAGCATAACCGGCGACAAAATGGGATATGTATATAAATTCCTGCCATGGATATGTTATTTTTGTGCAATTAAAATTTTAAAACAGAATGATTATCAAACGGTTTATTAAGCCAATTGTTTGGTTGGGAGTGATTTGTTACGGGTTATTCATGCCTGCCGGAGCAATTCCTAATACTATCTTGCTGAAAATTCCCTATTTTGACAAACTGGTTCACTTTGGGATGTTTTTTATTTTTTGCCTGCTGCTTTTCGTTCCTTTCAAAAATATGAAATTGAATCCTTATCTATATGCTCCGATAACTGCCATGATTTTTGCAACTGTTTTGGAATGGCTGCAGCAACCAATAACCCTGTCAAGAAGCAGTGATTTTTTTGACTTTTTAGCCAATGTTACAGGAATTGCAGCCTCAATTCTGTTTTTCCACTTTGTAATCTCAGGGAAAAAGTTGGAAAAATATTTTTAAAGATTTCTTCAACCTGTTAAAGCCTGATTAACCCCTCATATTTCTCGATATCGTTCTCTATAGTTTTGAGAGATGTATTCTTGTAAAAATCACAAATCTCATTGCGTAAACTGTCATACTGAGCATGAACGGGGCACAGCTGCCTGGTAGGATCGTGTGTGATGCATGGCTCGAGCCTGATGAGGCAATTTGTAAAAAACTCTTCACCATCCACCCTGGTAACAATATCCCACAATGAAATTTCATCCGTTGGTTTTGCAAGTGCAAAACCACCATTGGGGCCTTTTGTAGAAATTAAAAGTTTTTGTTTTACAAGATTCTGCAAAATTTTTCCTAAGAAAGGAGAAGAAAGTTTCAAATCTTCAGAAATGACCTTGATTCCAATCATTTTGTTTTCTTTAGAAAAATTGGCTAAATAAATCAATGCCCTTAAGGCATATTTACAGGTATTTGAAAGCATACTTAAATTTTTTTATAAACTAAATATTTTTTAAAGGAATTTTTTCAATTCTTCTGGCATGACGTCCACCTTCAAAAGAAGCATTCAGATAAGAATCAACAATGGCAATTACCTCTTCATCGGAAACAAAGCGGGCAGGAATCGAACATATGTTTGCATCATTGTGTTGTTTTGCAAGCGCTGCAATTTCAGGATTCCAGCACAATGCAGATCTTATTTTCTGGTGCTTATTGGCTGTCATGCTGATTCCCTGCCCACTTCCGCAAAACGAGATTCCGGTATCATACTCTCCTTTTTCAATGGCATCTGCAATGAGATGCCCAAAATCAGGATAATCACAACTTTCATTGGTGTAACAACCTAAATCCTTATATTGGATTCCTGTGGCATCGAAATGTTTTTTGATAATTTGCTTTTTATCGAAACCGGCATGATCGGAAGCCAATACTATTATTTTATCATCTCTGTTTTTCATTCCTACAAAATTAATATATTTTGATATTAAATTCAGTTATTTTCATCAAATTTTCAATAATCGTCGTAACTGCTTCTCTTCCAGCTTCCAAACAATAAATAAAAATACAATCAATAGCAGGATATTTGCCAAATATTTAACAACACCCGTAATCCCGGCTGTTGCAAATGAAGCTGCATAAATAACCATCGCTATGACGAAATAGATACCAATCCGTTTCAAATCATAGGGCAC